>JAKACS010000002.1 GCA_021821235.1 Bacillota bacterium | reverse complement strand
TTCGCGCAAATTTATGGGGATAAACCAACCGCCACCTATATGGGTCTTGGTATGCAGCGCTATCGAAACGGAGGCAATACGATCCGATTGATCGATGCCCTTGTGGCCATCAGTGGGAATATTGGCATACTTGGTGGGGGAGCAAATTATGCCAATATCCAAGTAGGCCAAAGCTTTTCATTTGACCAACTGACATTGCCAGACCGAAGAAAACAGCACCGTCAATTTCCAATCATGCACCAGGCAGAAGAAGTGTTAGCAGCAACCGATCCGCCAATCAAAATGATTTTTGTCACGTGTGGCAATCCGCTCACCCAATTGCCCAATACATCAATTGCAGAGAAAGCTTTTTCCTCTGTTGAAGCACTCGTGGTAATGGATTCATACATGACGGATACCGCGAAGCTTGCCGATTATGTGTTACCTGTTGCGGTTTCTTTTGAAGAGGAAGACTTCTACTATTCCTCTATGTATCATCACTATGTGAATTACGGTCCGAAGCTAGTCAACCCGCCAGGTGAAGCAAAACCCGATTTATGGATATGGACGGAGCTGGCAGAACGACTCGGCTTCGGCTGTGATTTTGCTTTTACAAGAGAACAATGGATGGAGATGTGTTTAGAGTCCCTCAAAGAATATGGATTAACACTTGAAAAACTAAAGAAGCAAAGATGGATGGAATTGCCTATTCAAGAAATCCCGTGGTTAGACCGCAAATTCCAGACGCCAAGCAGAAAATATGAATTCACTTCAAGCCTTGCGTCGATAAAGGGGATGGATGGACAATTAACTCTTTCATTGCCAAGGGAATCAAGCTGGTCGCAGCCAGAGTTAGCAAAGCGATATCCGTACAATTTGCTAACGATTCACCCGCTTCGCTCCAACCATTCGCAGCACTATCATCTATGGAAAAATGAACCGCAAGTAAAAGTGGAAATCGCCAAAAATATTGCGGATCAACTGAATTTACAAGATGGTGATCGGGTGAAGGTTTGGAATGAGCGCGGCATTATTGAAGGGACAGCAATCATTGGTGAAAAAATTCATCCAAATACGATTGTGTTGGATGAAGGAATCAGCAAGGTGTTTGGCGGTTCCGTTAACCAATTAACCTCAACTCTCGAATCGGATAATGGCCTTGGCAGCACTTTATACGATTGTCTCGTAAATATTGAAAAAATAGGATGATGCCGTCCTTTCATGGCGGCATCTTGTCTTTTGGGCGGCAAATGCCTATAATTGTGAGAGGCTTTTTATACATTTTTCGAAAAAAACTTTTAAGATAGATCATCAATTCAACAGAGGAGTGAACGTTCGATGGCCTTGACAGCAGGAATCGTCGGGCTCCCAAACGTAGGGAAGTCCACGTTGTTTAATGCAATTACCCAAGCAGGAGCAGAATCTGCCAATTATCCGTTTTGTACCATTGATCCGAATGTCGGGATTGTAGAAGTTCCGGATGAACGGCTAAACAAATTAACAGAGTTAGTTCAGCCGAAAAAAACCGTGCCAACTACGTTTGAGTTTACCGATATTGCCGGAATCGTCAAAGGGGCAAGCAAAGGCGAAGGGCTTGGAAACAAATTTCTTTCCCATATTCGTGAAGTAGATGCCATCTGCCAAGTTGTCCGCTGCTTTGCCGATGATAATATTACGCACGTTTCAGGAAAAGTTGATCCAATTGCCGATATTGAGACGATTAATCTTGAATTGATCCTTGCTGACATGGAAACGGTTGAAAAGCGGATTGGTCGTGTTGAAAAATTGGCCAAGCAGAAGGATAAAGAAGCAGTGGCCGAATTTGAAGTGTTAACGCTTCTTCGAGATACGTTTGAAGCAGAAAAGCCGGCGCGGACGATTGAATTTAGCGAAGATCAGCAAAAAATCGTGAAAGGCCTGCATTTATTGACGATTAAACCTGTTCTCTATGTAGCAAACGTGGGTGAAGAAGATGTTGCGGATCCGTCAGCAAATGAATACGTGCAAAAAGTTCGTAAATTCGCTGAAAGCGACAATGCAGAAGTGATCGTCATTTGCGCTAAAATTGAGGCGGAAATTGCCGAGCTTGAGGGTGAAGAGAAAGCGATGTTCTTAGAAGAACTGGGGATTGCAGAGTCCGGCTTGGATCAATTGATCCGCGCAGCTTATCATTTGCTCGGCCTCGCCACTTATTTCACGGCTGGTGTGCAAGAAGTGCGCGCATGGACGTTCCGAAAAGGTATGAAGGCACCACAATGTGCAGGGATTATTCACTCTGACTTTGAGCGCGGCTTTATCCGGGCTGAGACCGTTTCTTACGATGACTTAATGGCTGCTGGCTCGATGACAGCTGCTCGGGAAGCAGGAAAAGTCCGCCTTGAAGGAAAGGATTACGAAGTAAAAGACGGAGATATTATCCACTTCCGTTTTAATGTTTAAAAAGATCGCTTTGAAATGTTGATTGTTGGATCAGAAGCTTGAGCGGTCATTGCTTTTCATAGAAAGCTATGGTATACTTTTAACTTGTGAGTAATGAATAATTGCTCCTTGCCCATTCGGGCCGTTTAGACCAAAAGGAGGTGACAGTGATGAAAAAGTACGAAATCATGTACATCATCCGCCCAAATATTGAAGATGAGGCAAAAAAGGCGCTTGTTGAGCGTTTTAATACAGTCCTTAGCGACAATGGTGCGGAATCAGTAGAAGTTAAGGATTGGGGCAAGCGCCGTCTTGCATACGAAATCAATGACTTCCGCGATGGCTATTACCAAATCGTAAACGCTACTTCTCCAGCTGCAGCGGTTGAAGAATTCTCCCGCCTAGCGAAAATCAGCGAAGATATTATTCGCCATATCGTCGTTAAAGCAGAAGCCTAAGCTAATTTGATGATAAATGTTCCACATGAAACAGTAAACGAATGAAAAAGGAGTTGATTCTGATGATGAATCGTGTCGTTCTTGTAGGCCGGTTGACAAAAGACCCAGACTTGCGCTATACGCCGAATGGTGTTCCTGTTGCAACGTTTACTTTGGCTGTGAATCGTACGTTTACGAACCAACAAGGTGAACGGGAAACGGACTTTATTAACTGCGTTGTTTGGCGGAGACCAGCTGAAAACGTGGCGAACTTTTTGAAAAAGGGCAGCCTTGCAGGCGTTGATGGCCGGATTCAAACGCGCAATTATGAAGGACAAGATGGCAAGCGCGTATACGTTACAGAAGTGCTGGCTGAAAGTGTTCAATTTTTAGAGCCAAAGAGCAGTGCGTCAAGCTCAAGAAATGACAACGATTATTACAATGCCCCCCCAAGGGAACAGAATAATCCATTTGCGGGTGGTAATCAGAATCAACGCCAAAATAATTCGAATCAAGGTTTTACAAGAGTGGATGAAGATCCTTTTGCCGGTAACGGTCAAATTGATATTTCAGATGATGATCTTCCATTCTAAACAACAACTTTTCAGTGAAATTTTAGGATAAAAACAATTGCAAAGGAGGGAATTTTCATGGCAGGAGGACGCAAAGGCGGCCGTGCGAAGCGCCGCAAAGTTTGCTATTTCACAGCAAACGGAATCACTCACATCGACTACAAAGATGTTGATTTGTTGAAAAAATTCATCTCTGAGCGCGGTAAAATTTTACCACGCCGTGTGACTGGTACGAGCGCGAAATACCAACGCAAATTAACAATTGCCATCAAACGTGCACGCCAAATGGCATTACTACCATTTGTTTCAGGTGAATAAGCCTAACAAACAAAAACAGCAAGGGAACTCCCTCGCTGTTTTTTTAATGTGAAAAAAACCTGATTTTGGAATTGAAATCAGGTTTTTTCATATAGAACTAAAAGATCATTTTCGTGATGCCCAGCCGGCAAAGCGTTTATGGAGCGGTTTTAGGAAAAGAAATTCCATGAACAATGACAGAAATCCGATGATGAAAATTCCTAGTATAACAGCGGCGGAATTTCCTGTTTGCCCGTTAAATGAAATGAAATAGCCAATCCCGCCATTACCGCCAATCATTTCTGCAGCGACAAGTGACCGCCAAGAAATCGCGAAGCCAACGTAGATCCCACTAATGGCAGCAGGAATAATCTCCGGCAAGTAGACGTAAAAGGCTAGCTTCCAACCTTTTGCCCCAAGCGATTGCGCCGCCCGAATATGCGATTCAGGAATCATATTCATTCCTTGAACGACATTCATGACGATGGGGAAAAACGCTGCAACGATAATAATCGCTACCATTGGCGCATCTCCAAGGCCCAGAAAAATGATCAGCAGTGGAGCCCAGGCCAACGGTGGTGTAGCTTGAAAAAAGGAAACAAGCGGCATTAAAAATTGCCGAAAAGGCCGAAATGCCCCGGCCAATATGCCAATGAAAAACGCGATGAATGAAGCAATCATAAATCCAAGCACAAGCCGTTTTAGGCTAAGGAGAATGTCGGTTTGAATCTCTCCCCTCTTCCATTGAGCAATGCCTTCGTTAAATACATCTGTTGGACTTGGAAAGATATATGACGGATATCTTGATGAGACAATAAACCAAACAATCAAAACAAATACGAATGCTAGTAGACCGAACTTCCCCTTATTCACTGCTTAAGAACCCCTTTAACAAATGTAAGATCAAATAAACTTTTGACATCGATCTTTTTATTTACATATCCAAGCTTATAGGAAGCATCCGCCAGCTGTTGGTATTCGCTAAAGTTACCATTGTTGAATTTCCAGTCAAAGACCATCTTTTCTTTTGCTTTGGCAATGACTTGCTCAGCGGGAATATTGCCAACCGGTTTAATGTTAAAGGTGTTCACCAATACTTTATCTGCGTTCCCTTGATTAGTATTTAAATATTGAATCGTTGATTGATGTACTTGCATAAAAGTTTGAACGGCATTTGCCTTGTTTTTTAGCGCATCCTTTGTCGCAACGACAACGAGTGCTGGATCATTTTCCTCGGCAATTTGTTTTTTGCCACGCAATAGGGCGTAGGTTAAGAAAGGTTCGTTCAGAATTCCGGCCTTTGCTTGGTTCGAATCGATAGCTGCTTCAATATTTGACTGTTTAAACTCCTGGATCGTTACATCTTTAGCCGAAAGACCTGCCTTTGGCAGCAAAACGCCTCTTGCAATAATATCTACGCCGCTTCCACGGCCAATCCCGGCAACAACTTGCCCTTTTAATTCATTAACGGAAGTAACACTGGAATTCTTTCCAACAACAACGCCAATTTTCCCTTCACTAACCTTTGCAATGACCTTTACTGGTAACCCACGGGAAGCCCAGTTGACAAGTGCCGGAACACCGGCATAAGCCACATCAAGTTCACCAGCTGCCAACGCTTGGTAAAGCTCTGGCCCTGAATTAAAGGCATATGTTTTCACATTGAGTTTTTTGGCAAAAAAACCTTCTTTATCGGCAATAATTCCCGGGGCATTCGCTAAAATTGAAACATAGCCAATTTTCAATTCAGGTTTTCCGGAAGAAGTTTGGGCTGTTTGATCTTTGCCTTTATTTGCGGCATTCCCGCAGGCCGAGAGCAGTAATAAGAGAGCTATAGCAAGTATACTTAGTCGTTTTTTCATCTTGTTCTCCTTATGTTCTTTGTCTTTCCTGTCGGAGGAAATCATATAGTTTTTTTTCATAATCATTATAGTTGGCAGAAGTTCTATCTCTTGGCTCATCTAAATGGATATCGACAATCTCCTTAATCGTTCCATTTTTAGAAAGAAGAATGACTGTATCTGAAAGATAGACGGCTTCATCAATACTATGCGTCACAAGTACAGTTGTCATTTTTAAATTTTTATGCAAGGACAGCAACTCTTCCTGAAGGTCATCGCGTGTTTGGGCATCCAAGGCACTGAAGGGTTCATCGAGAAGAAGAATATTGGGTTCAGGTGCCAATGTTCTTGCAAGAGCCACTCGCTGCCTCATTCCCCCGGAAAGGGAGGATACGGAGAAGTCTGTATATTTTTTTAAGCCAACGAGTTCAATCAGTTGCACTACCTTCTGCTCTCTTTTTTCTTTTGGAACTTTTTGCATTTTTAGACCAAACTCGACATTTTCGTAGACTGTCAGCCAAGGAAACAATGCCAGGTCTTGAAAAACAAAGCCCCTGTCTTTGGACGGTTTTTTTACGGCCTCTCCCCTAATATTGACCGATCCGGCAGTTGCCGGTAGAAAGCCAGCTATAATGTTTAACAACGTCGACTTTCCACAGCCGCTGGGTCCTAACAGCGAAACAAATGAGTTTTGTTTTATCTCAAAGTTTAATTGCTTGAGAATGACAGCTTCTTCATCATACTGGAAGGTAATATCCTGAAGTTGAACAAGTGGAAGCATATGAATCCCCTTTCTGTCTTTATAAAAATGACTATTATTCCAAGTTGTATAGTTGGATTATAAAGGATTTTAGTTGATTTTAAAAGGGATTTTTTTAAAAGAATGGTGTTCAGTTGAATCAATGTGCGGATCTGGCTACAATAAAGGGAAAGGATTTGTAGACTAGTTTAGGGGTGAAGAAGTGAAGAGTGCGCGAAAATTGACGGAAGGGGCTATTTTACTAGCTGCCTTTATTGTTTTACTGCTTTTAACCATTTATGTTCCGGTTATTGGCGTCGTAGTTAATCTGTTCTTGCCAGTGCCGTTTATTCTGTTTGCTGCAAAAAATGATTGGAAAAGTGTACTTGTTTTTATTGTGGCGTCATTATTGATTTCCTTTATCACGGGCACGATATTAGCATTACCGCTCACGCTCGCATATGGAACAACCGGGGCAGTTATGGGGTATATGATTCAAAGACAAAAAGGCAGGACAGCCATTTTAATTTCGGCGTCCATCGTTTTTTTAGTCAATCTTGTCGGACAATACATTGTCTCGATTGTATTTTTTCAAATAAATTACATTGATGAATTGTTTAAAACGATGCAGGATTCTTTTAAACTGTCAGCGGATATTATGAAGAATTTTGGTACCCAGCAAGGAACAACCCAAGTTTTAGACCAATTTACAAAGGCGTTGTCATTGCTTAAAACCCTTTTGCCTAGTTTGTTAGTAATGGTTTCCTTTTTAACTGTTTTTATCATTCAACTTCTTTCCTTGCCGATTCTTAGAAGGTTTGGGATCAAGGTTGAAAATTGGAAGCCGTTCCGGGAAATCTCGCTGCCAAAAAGCTTTATTTGGTACTATTTGTTGACAATGATCGCGGGAATCTTGTTCCAACCGAAAGCAGGAACCTATGGGTTTGATGTTTTAACCAATTTAACGTATATCTTGCAACTGTTTATGGTTTTTCAGGGATTAACCTTTTTGTTTTTCTTTTTTCACCAGAGGGGAAAGTCAAAGTCCATCCCGGTTATCCTTGCGGTTTTTTCCTTCCTTGTACCAATTTTGCTTTATCTTATAGGGATATTAGGTATAATTGACTTAGGCTTTGGTTTGAGAAGACGATCGGAACCAAGAAAGTAAAGACGACTGTTAGGAGTTGAAACAATGCCTGCATATTTAGAAAAGCGGTCAAGCCGATACCCGTTTTACGGTTTATTGGCGATTACAGTGGTACTTCTTATCGTCTTGTTTTTATATAATTGGATTCTCAGTTTGGGCGGTCTAGTAATCATGTTTTTGCCCGTTTATTATATGTTTTCGATTGATCGGCGCCAGAGAAGGGAAATGGAAGAGTACATTTCTACCTTGTCCTACCGGGTAAAAAGGGTTGGCGAAGAAGCCTTAATGGAAATGCCAATTGGAATTATGCTGATCAATGACGAGTATTATATTGAATGGACAAACCCGTTTCTTGCCTCCTGCTTTGGCGAGGATACCCTTGTTGGAAGATCGCTTTATGATGTCGCTGAAGCGCTAGTTCCGCTTATTAAACAAGAAGTGGAAACGGAAATTATTAAGTTGCATGAGCGCAAATTCCGGGTGATACATAAGCGTGAAGAACGCCTGCTTTACTTTTTTGATGTAACAGAACAAGCAGAAATTGAGAAAATGTACCAAAACGAACGCCCGGCATTAGCAACTATCTTTTTGGATAATTATGATGAATTAACACAAGGGATGGATGATCAATCCCGCTCGAGCATCAACAATCTAGTGACTTCGCTATTAAATAAGTGGGCACAGGATAATGGGATTTTTCTCAAAAGAACTTCCTCTGAACGCTTTATTGCCGTTTTTAATGAAGGAATTTTGCATGTTCTTGAAAAAGAAAAGTTTGCAATTCTTGATATTGTTCGTGAAACAACTTCAAAGCAAAATGTTTCAGTTACCTTGAGCATTGGTGTTGGGGCAGGGGTATCGTCCTTGCCTGAACTGGGAGATCTCGCTCAGTCCAGCCTGGATTTGGCCTTAGGCCGCGGCGGCGACCAGGTTGCAATCAAACAAGCAAACGGCAAGGTAAAATTCTTCGGTGGAAAAACCAATCCGATTGAAAAACGCACAAGGGTAAGAGCACGGGTTATCTCGCATGCATTAAAGGAATTAATAGCCGAAAGTGATAAAGTGGTCATTATGGGTCATAAAAATCCCGATATGGATTCAATTGGGTCTTCTATTGGCATCTATAAAGTAGCCCAAATGAATCAAAAAGAGGCCCATATTGTTGTTGATTCTCAAAAAGCTGATACAGCTGTACAGCGGTTAATGAATGAAATTCGCCAAAGTGAACAATTGCTGTCACGCTTTATTAATCCAGAGGATGCACTCGAAATTTCGACTGACCGCACCCTGCTGGTCATTGTTGATACGCACCGGCCAGGGCTTGTCATTGAAGAAAGGCTCTTAAATAAAATTGATAAAGTAGTGGTGATTGACCACCATCGCCGCGGTGAAGATTTTATCAAAAATCCGTTGCTTGTCTATATGGAGCCATATGCTTCATCAACCGCGGAGCTAGTGACAGAACTGCTTGAATACCAGCCAAAACGAGGAAAAATTGACATGCTCGAAGCAACGGCTCTTTTAGCCGGGATAATTGTGGATACAAAAAGCTTTACCTTGAGAACCGGATCGCGAACGTTTGATGCGGCGTCATATTTGCGTGCTCAGGGAGCGGATACCGTCCTTGTCCAGAAGTTTTTAAAAGAGGATCTGGACACCTATATACGAAGATCCAAATTGATTGAATCTGTTGTCTTTTATAAAGATGGGATTGCAATAGCCCGCGGACTTGATGACCAATCGTTCGACCAAGTGCTGATTGCCCAGGCAGCCGATACTCTGTTAACCTTCGATAGGGTTGTTGCGTCATTTGTTATTTCCAAACGAAATGATGACCTCATTGGAATTAGTGCGCGTTCCCTCGGTGAGGTAAATGTTCAGGTGATCATGGAAAGTCTTCATGGCGGTGGACATTTGACCAATGCCGCTACCCAGCTCTCAGGGATGACTTTAATGGAAGCAGAAAATCAATTAAAACAAGCGATTGATGATTATTTTGAAGGAGGCAAAAAGGGATGAAAGTGATTTTTCTAAAAGACGTAAAAGGAAAAGGAAAAAAAGGAGAAATAAAAAATGTTGCTGATGGCTATGCCCATAACTTCCTTTTCAAACAGGGGCTGGCGATTGAAGCGAACCAAACAAATATGAGCTCGCTTTCCGCCCAGCAAAAGAAAGAGGAAAAGCTTGCGGCTGAAGAATTAGCGGAAGCAAAAAAATTAAAGGAAGTCCTTGAAAAAGTTACGGTTGAATTAACTGCTAAAGCTGGTGAGGGCGGCCGTTTATTCGGCTCCATTACCTCAAAGCAAATTGCTGAAGAATTGCAAAAAAAACACGGTATTAAAATTGATAAACGCAAAATGGAACTGGAGGATGCAATCCGTTCCCTTGGGCATACGAAAGTGCCGGTCAAGCTTCATCATGAAGTAATGGCAATGCTGGATGTACATGTTAAAGAAGGAAACTAATTTTCCAGTTCATTTTCTTAGCAAACATGATAAAATAAACAAAGACAAGATGTGATCGGTTTACACTGATCACTCTTTCTGCTTTTTAGAGCAGATTCATCCTTCTTCGAAGAGGAGGTTAAGCATAGAATGAATGAACTATTTGCGGATCGTCTGCCACCGCAAAATATTGAGGCAGAGCAAGCTGTTTTGGGAGCAATTTTTCTTGAACCTTCTTCACTTACGCTAGCATCGGAAATTTTGATTCCGGAGGACTTTTATCGGGCTGCCCATCAGAAAATTTTCAATGTGATGCTGAAGTTGAGTGATCAAGGGAAAGCGGTTGATTTAATCACCGTTACAGAAGAATTGGTTGCGACAAAGCTTATTGATGACACGGGCGGCGTCAGTTATTTAAGTGAGCTGGCGGCATCTGTTCCAACTGCAGCGAATATTGAGTATTATGCAAGAATTGTAGAAGAGAAGTCTTTGCTCAGAAGGCTAATTCGCACCGCAACCACCATTGCCCAGGATGGTTATTCGAGGGAAGACGAAGTTGAAACTGTTTTAAGCGAAGCGGAAAAAAATATTCTTGAAGTCGCTCAGCGGAAAAATACCGGTGCTTTTCACAATATTAAAGATGTCCTCGTTCGCACGTATGACAATATTGAATTTATGCATAGCCGCGTCGGTGACATTACGGGGATTGCGACCGGATTTGCTGAGCTTGACCGGATGACAGCAGGCTTTCAGCGCAATGATTTAATCATTGTCGGTGCCCGCCCTTCTGTTGGTAAGACCGCTTTTGCGTTGAACATTGCCCAAAATGTGGCAACCAAAACTGGTGAAAATGTTGCGATTTTCAGTCTTGAGATGGGTGCGGAGCAGCTTGTCATGCGGATGCTTTGTGCTGAAGGAAATATTGATGCCCAAAGGCTGAGGACAGGATCACTAACCGATGAGGACTGGGGAAAATTGACGATGGCGATGGGAAGCCTCTCGAATGCAGGGATTTTTATTGATGATACCCCCGGTGTCCGGGTTGGCGAAATTCGTTCAAAATGCCGCCGCTTGAAGCAGGAGCATGGTTTGGGAATGATTTTGATTGATTATTTGCAGTTGATCCAAGGAAGCGGCCGTTCTGGAGAAAACCGCCAGCAGGAGGTTTCGGAAATTTCCCGGTCCTTAAAAGCGCTGGCGCGGGAGCTGCAAGTTCCTGTGATTGCCCTCTCTCAGCTGTCAAGGGGTGTGGAGCAGCGCCAAGATAAGCGTCCGATGATGTCTGATATCCGTGAATCGGGAAGTATCGAACAGGATGCCGACATCGTTGCCTTCTTATACCGCGATGATTACTATGATAAAGAATCAGAGAACAAAAACATTATCGAAATCATCATTGCCAAGCAGCGGAATGGCCCGGTCGGCACCGTTCAGCTTGCTTTTGTCAAAGAATACAATAAATTTGTCAACTTGGAGAAGCGGTTTGATGATTCGGCGATCCCTCCGGGTGCCTAAATCAAAGGATTGGCCTATTTGTGCTAATCCTTTTTTTCATAGAGTAATGGTTTGGTATTTTACGAACATATTTTTCTGTTAAAATATTAAATGTTCGTGTTTAATTGATTTTTTTGTGGTGAATTGGTAAACTAATGAAGGATTCATTTCAAATTTTATGAATGGTTAACATTCGGAGGTGCTTTTATGTCATCAGTTGTAGTGGTTGGAACCCAATGGGGTGACGAAGGAAAAGGGAAAATTACCGACTTCCTTTCTGAAAATGCAGAAGTTGTTGCGCGCTATCAAGGTGGTAATAATGCTGGACATACCATTCGATTTAATGGAGAAACGTATAAGCTGCACTTAATTCCATCCGGAATCTTTAATAAGGAAAAAATTTGTGTGATTGGCAACGGAATGGTCGTTGATCCGAAAGCACTGGTTGAAGAACTTGCATATATCCATGAAAAAGGAGTTACAACAGATAATCTTCGCATCAGCAATCGCGCTCATGTGATTCTTCCGTACCATTTAAAATTAGATGAAGTGGAAGAAGCACGGAAAGGTGCAAATAAGATCGGGACAACGAAAAAAGGCATTGGCCCGGCTTATATGGACAAAGCAGCCCGTGTTGGGATCCGCATTGCCGACCTGCTTGACCGTGAAGTTTTTGAAGAAAAGCTAGAGCGCAATCTCGAAGAAAAAAACCGTCTGTTCGAGCGGATTTACGAAACAACCGGTTTTACAAAAGAAGAGATTTTAGAGGAATACTATCAATACGGACAGCAAATTAAACAATATGTGTGTGATACTTCCGTTGTTTTAAATGATGCGCTTGATGAAGGCCGCCGTGTATTGTTTGAAGGCGCGCAAGGCGTTATGCTTGACATTGACCAAGGTACTTATCCGTTTGTTACTTCATCAAATCCAGTTGCAGGCGGCGTGACCATTGGCTCTGGTGTCGGCCCTACGAAAATTAATCATGTAGTGGGCGTTTGCAAAGCCTACACTTCCCGTGTCGGTGATGGTCCGTTCCCAACCGAATTGCATGATGAGATTGGCAATCAAATTCGCGAAGTAGGCCGCGAATATGGAACCACAACGGGACGCCCGCGCCGCATCGGCTGGTTTGACAGCGTCGTTGTCCGCCATGCTCGCAGGGTCAGCGGCATCACCGATTTATCGCTAAATTCAATTGATGTGTTAACCGGAATTGAGACGCTAAAAATCTGTACGGCATACAGCTACAAAGGTCAGATTATCGATGAATTCCCAGCAAGCTTGAATATCTTGAAAGAATGCGAGCCTGTTTACGAGGAACTTCCAGGCTGGACAGAAGACATTACCAGCTGCAAATCGTTAAATGATTTACCGGAAAATGCACGCCATTACGTCGAGCGTGTTTCCCAATTGGTTGGCATTCCGCTTTCAACCTTCTCTGTCGGCCCAGACCGCAACCAGACCAACGTAGTCAGCAGTCCTTGGAGACAAATCTAATCAAAGTGCTCATGCCCTGCCCCTGATAAAGGAGCGGGGTTTTCTTAAGCATCGTTATTTATATCCATAAATTCTGAACGTAAAAATATTTTTAAAAACCTATTGCTAATTTCTATTTGCATATGATATTATAAAAAACGTCGTCAAGATTAGAGAAACATTTAGAGCAATAACCAATACGAGCCATTAGCTCAGTCGGTAGAGCAACGAGCAAAACATCACGAATAAGCTACAAGTTGCGAGAAAGATCGTGAGTTCTTTCGAGCATCTGACGAAGGAAAACAAAGATTAGGGTTTTAACTTTATACGAGCCATTAGCTCAGTCGGTAGAGCATCTGACTTTTAATCAGAGGGTCGAAGGTTCGAGTCCTTCATGGCTCACCATTCATTTAACTAAATATGGCCCCTTGGTCAAGCGGTTAAGACACCGCCCTTTCACGGCGGTAACACGGGTTCGAATCCCGTAGGGGTCATAAAATTTTTGGTCCGGTAGTTCAGTTGGTTAGAATGCCTGCCTGTCACGCAGGAGGTCGCGGGTTCGAGTCCCGTCCGGACCGCCATCATACATAACCTTACACAAGTTAAAAAATATACGGCTCGGTAGCTCAGTCGGTAGAGCAAAGGACTGAAAATCCTTGTGTCGGCGGTTCGATTCCGTCCCGAGCCATCTTTAAAAGGAGTTTGCCAAACGCAAACTCCTTTTCTGTGTTTTCCTTTGTGACCTTCGTAATACTGCTGTAAAATCTAAGCCAAATTTTGCAAAAAAATAAGAAACTTGTCCTATTCTGTAATCAAAAAATTATTTATCCATCGTAGAAGAAAAACCTTGTATTTTCAAGGCTCTATAAGGTTTTCCTTATTAAAATAGTAATAATTTCTTAATCCGAAGAATTCCACAAATTACTATTTATCGTCATAAAATGACAGCAATTATACATTTTCATTACATTCCCAAGGCTTCTCATCTTTTTTATAGTAAATATGGTAAAGTTAAAAGGTAAAAAAATTAATTAATAGACAATAAGAACTAGTTTAGAAGATTTGTTCTGTATCTTAGGGAGGATAAGTAATGGCGTTCCAAAAACAAAGAATGTCCAATCTAACGAGCAACAACAAACCGACCAAGAAAGCCGGCATAAAAACGGCTCTGGTATCCGCAATTGCAGCATCGGCGCTTATTTTCAGCAGCAGCCCAACAGCAAATGCAAGCGCTTCAAATCTAACAACCATCTACTACGTTTATCTAAACGATACATTTGTAGGCACAGTTTCTGATAAAAAACTAATTGACCAAACACTAAAAGAAAAAGTAAACATACCAGCAGAAGCAAATAAGGATCTCAACCTTCAGCTTTCATCACAACTTAAATACATACCTGAACAGGTTTTCCATTCCACTGCAGACAATGAAAAAACAATTGAGAATTTAAAAAATTTTTTCCAATTGCAAGTAAAGGCTTCTGCAATCGTCATCGATGGGCAGCCAATTGTTTACCTTGACAACAGCAGCACTGCAGAAGAAGACATAAAAAAGCTTAAACTTCAGTATGTTTCGGAAAATCAGTTGAAAGAGTTCGAAGCAAGAAAAAATACAACCGCTTCCTTGCCGGCGCTTAAAGATAACGAGACGCGAATAGTAGACGTTCGTTTATCCAAAAATGTTTCATTTGCGGACGCAAAGGCAGCACCGGAAAAAATATTGACGGCTGACAACGCCGTGACCTTTTTACAAAAAGGAACGGTAGAAGAAAAGAAGTATCAGGTAAAAGATGGAGATGTCCTTGGATCGATAGCAAATGATCATCAGTTAAAATTAGCTGAATTGCTTGCAATCAATCCTGGCTTAAATGAAAATTCAGTCTTAAAAATTGGCCAGGAAATCAATATAACGGTACCAAAATCGTATCTTGATGTTCTTGTTGAAAAAGAAGTGAATCAACAAGAACCAATTCCATACCAAAATGAAGTTATTGAAGATCCGAATCTGCCTAAAGGTGAAACAAAGGTGAAGCAAGAAGGGCAAGACGGACTCCAAGCTGTCACATATAAAATAACAGAGCAAAATGGCACAACAGCAGCCAAGAATGTCATTAGTCAAAATGTTTTAAAGCAGCCGGTGAACCAAGTTGTTGTAAAAGGGACGAAAGTTATTCCATCCCGTGGCGAGGGGAGTTTTGTATGGCCAACGGTTGGCGGATACATCTCAAGTCAAAAAGGGGTTCGTTGGAATAAACTGCATAAGGGAATCGATATTGCCAGACCGAGCAATTATACAATTAAAGCAGCGGATAATGGCGTAGTTGTATCAGCTGGCTGGAACAATGGCGGTTATGGGAATATGATTGTGATTGATCATCAAAATGGTTTTCGAACTGTTTACGCCCATATGGCATCTGTTAGCGTCAAGGCTGGTCAAACTGTCGGTAGAGGCTCCGCAATTGGAGTAATGGGGTCAACCGGAGACTCTACCGGTATCCACCTTCATTTTGAAGTCTACAAAAACGGGCAGCTGCAAAATCCATTAAACTATGTTAGTATGTAAAGTCTCTAGTGCTCCTAGAGGCTTTTTTTACCGTCTGGGAAATTATAAATTATGACGTTGTGGGTAACCTTGCATTAGCTTTTTAAAGCTAGCTTCAGCGTTTTTTGTTCTCGTTTGCTGTCAAATGTTGTTAAGAGGTGAATTACGGCAAATATCATGGTAAAGTAAGATAGAGTAAATAGACTCTTTTAGGACTAAGAAACAGATCTGAAAACGAATAATTTAGTGACGAAATAAACATAGATAGCCATTGTGAAAGGGGCAGCCAGTATGGAGAAAAAAATTCTTGTTATAGATGATGAAAAACCGATTGCAGATATTTTGCGATTTAATTTAAAAAAAGAAGGTTTTGATGTTTATTGTGCCTATGACGGCAATGAAGCAATCGAGATGGTAGATGAAATTCAGCCAGACTTGATTTTGCTTGATATCATGCTTCCATTGCGTGACGGGATGGAAGTATGTCGCGAAGTCCGAAAAAAGTATGAAATGCCGATCATTATGCTGACGGCCAAAGACTCAGAAATTGACAAAGTATTAGGCTTGGAGCTTGGTGCAGATGATTACGTAACAAAGCCATTTAGCACAAGAGAATTAATTGCAAGGGTTAAAGCTAATCTGCGGCGTCATCAGCAGCTCGCTAGCCAATCTGTTCCAGATGAGGATACAAATGAAATTGAAATTGGCTCTCTTGTCATCCATCCGGATGCCTATGTTGTTTCAAAGCGAGGAGAAGTCATTGAGTTAACCCACCGCGAGTTTGAACTGCTCCATTATTTAGCGAAGCATATTGGACAAGTTATGACAAGAGAACATTTGCTGCAAACCGTTTGGGGTTATGACTATTTTGGCGATGTTCGCACGGTTGACGTTACTGTCAGGAGGTTGCGGGAAAAAATTGAAGACAGCCCAAGCCACCCAGCATGGATTGTTACCCGCCGCGGGGTTGGATATTATTTGCGCAATCCTGAACAGGAGTAAATGTAGATGAGAAGAGTAGGATTTTTTCGCTCGATTCATGTAAAGTTTGTTATCATTTATGTACTGCTTTTATTGGTTGCGATGCAGATCATCGGGGTTTACTTTGTTAAGCAACTGGAAGAAACGCTAAGGACAAACTTTCAAACATCCTTGAAAGCACGGGTGAATTTGCTCGCTTACAATGTCGTTGAAGAAATGCAGAAACAGCGCACAGCGGATGACCCGACGCTGGAGGAGGATATAAGAAAAGTTCTTAAGGATTTCTCCGCAGTCGATATTTCAGAAGTACGCGTGATAGATGCGAGATCGCTGAAAATTCTCGGGACGTCTTCTCCAAGCAACCAAGGGCTGGTTGGTTCAAGAACGACAGAATTGCGAATCAAGCAATCGATTATTTTAGAAGAAGACCAGAGCAGCATTTTAATTGATCCGCAAACGGGACATCGACTTTGGGTCTTATCAACGCCGATAAAATCAGGAAAAAAAGTCATCGGTGCCATTTATGTAGTGGCAAAAATTGAAAATGTATTTGAACAAATGAAAACAATCAATCGAATTTTTGCCACTGGAACAGCCATTGCGTTATCGATCACTGCCGTGTTAGGAATTTTGCTGGCACAAACGATCACAAGGCCGATTGCCGATATGAAAAAACAAGCGCTGGCAATGACGAAAGGCAATTTTTCACGGAAAGTAAAAGTATATGGCTTTGATGAAATTGGTACACTTGCGATTACGTTTAATAACTTAACGAAAAAACTTCAAGAAGCCCAGGCGATGACCGAAGGCGAGCGAAGAAAGCTTTCGTCGGTTCTTTCTTATATGACCGATGGAGTGATTGCAACAGACCGAAAAGGCCGGGTGATTTTAATTAACGATCCCGCTGCGGAGATGTTGGATGTTTCACGTGAAACAGTGCTGTCGCAGCCAATTGTTTCGCTGCTTGGTTTAAGCGACCAATATACTTTCGAAGATTTAATCGAAGAAAAGGATTCGCTGATCTTGGATTACAGCACGAAAAACAAGCCGTATATTTTGCGGGCAAATCTTTCCGTTATTCAAAAAGAAACCGGGTTTGTTAACGGCTTAATTACGGTTCTTCACGACATTACCGAACAGGAAAAAATCAATATGGAGCGGCGCGAATTTGTTGCAAATGTTTCGCATGAATTAAGGACACCATTAACGACAATGCGGAGTTATTTGGAGGCATTAGCGGATGGTGCCTGGAGAGATGAAGAAATTGCTCCAAACTTTTTGGAGGTTACAAGGACGGAAACGGAGCGGATGATCCGCCTTGTAAATGATTTACTCCAGCTTTCCAAGATGGACAGCACCGATTATAATTTGACAAAAGAATGGGTTGATTTAGTCGACTTTTTCCATCAAATTATTGACCGTTTTGAAATGGCAAAAGAACAAAATCTGACATTTAACCGGGAGCTGCCTGGTCACTCCATTCTTTTGGAAATCGATGAAGATAAAATTACGCAAGTTTTATACAATATCATTTCAAATGCAATCAAATATTCTCCAGAAGGCGGGCAAATTACTTTCTCGATAAAGGAAGAGGAAGAGAAAGTGATTGTTAGTGTCGCCGACCAAGGGATGGGAATTCCAAAAGAGAATATTGGAAAAATTTTCGAGCGTTTTTACCGGGTAGATAAAGCAAGATCAAGAAAATTAGGCGGAACAGGATTGGGTCTTGCCATTGCCAAAGAAATGGTGCAGGCACATGGCGGCAGCATTTGGGCAACAAGTGAAGAAGGAAAAGGAACAGAGATTGCATTCTCGCTTCCATATGAGCGTTCAGAAGAGGATGAATGGTCATGAGATATGAAAAAATCAAATCAATTGTGCTAACTGCATTAGTATTTGGCAGCATTTTTTTAACATGGAATCTATGGACGTATCAGCCCAATTATGACACGATAGAAAACAGCAATTATGTGGCACAGGTCACGTTAAGTCAAAAGCGGGAAGTGAAAAAAATTGTCCGCCCAGATATCGCGTTGTATCATATAAAAGGTGAGCATTTTGGGACAGTGAACCCGGCAGAATTGGACAGGCTAACGAAAGAATTAAGCAAATGGGTTTTCACTGATGTAAAAAATGTAACGAATCAAATGGGCAATATCAATCAATTAACCCAAGCAAACGGAAATGTCGAAATTGCTTTTCCGACTGATGTTCCTATTGATCTTTACCGGAATGTTCTTCGCTTTCAAGAGAAAAAAATTCCTTCGTTTAATTTTGATAAGATGATTGTGAATGTCGAAAATCCGGAAAAGGATACTGGACTTGTCTATTTTGTATCAACCAATACTGAACAAGTTTATGCAAGCCGGATTGCGGTTAGTTTTTTAAATGAATTTATTCGGGATTTTTATAAAGGGGCATGGCAGTATCCGCATTATTTTGCCTATAACCGGCCCAATAAACCAACCATTTTTTTGCCGGAAAAAGATCAGGATATGATGGAATACAAATATCTTCCTGTTACCCTCAATTCCGATGAATTTAAGGAAGCTCTTTTTAATGATCCAAGTTTTGTGCAAAAGAGCTTTGTATCGCAAGGCGAAGAATTTACAAATGGATCGAGCAAAATGAATATCAACTATGACCGCAATATGCTTCTTTATGTAAATCCAACGGTCGACAGTGATTTTACGGAAAGTACAAATGATCTTGTGAAGCGCAGCATTGATTTTGTCAATGAGCATGGCGGCTGGACAGATTCGTACCGCTATGTTGAGAAAGATGAGCTGCAGCACAAGGTAACATTTCGGATGTATAGTGACGACGGTTACCCGGTTTTCAATGATAGTGGCATGTCCGAAATCAATGAAACATGGGGTCGCAGA
The DNA here is from genome assembly GCA_021821235.1 of Bacillota bacterium. Next base: position 4,085 of record JAKACS010000002.1, on the reverse strand, counting down.
GAAATTAATAAATATGTTCGGCCCAATATATCTTTAGAATTACCTCTCAAATCAGAAATGAAAAAAATAAATTTTCCGTCCGGAACCCGGGTGTTGAATTATTTGTTGTATGAAAAGAAAATCAAGCCTGAACTGCTTGAAAAAATTGTGCTTGGCTATAAAATGGAGCGGGATTCAAAAACGTCTAAGCTCATCCTCTTAGAACCCACATGGTTTTATCGCTATGATAAAACGTGGAATGAGGTAACGTTGGCAGATCTGGGAGGGGCAGCGAATGGATTGGAGTAAAATCAAAACCATCTTTATCGTGACCTTTTTGATTTTAGATGTGTACCTTTTCTATCAATTTGTAAAAATTCGCGATGCCAATAAATACGAATTGATTACCGAAACATCGGTTGAAGACAAGCTGAAGGCAGATGAAATCCACTATGTTGAGCTTCCGAAAACACCAATTAAGGATCAATACATTAGCGCGAAGCCGAAAGCTTTTTCCAAAGAAGAGATGGCAAAGTTAAAAGGGCAAACTGTTTATTTGAAGAATGCAACAACACTTGAATCAACGTTAGATAAACCGATTCAGTTAAATTCAAAGTTTGAAGAGGCCAGTATGTCTTCCTTTTTAAAAGAAAATGTTCCTTACAGCGAGCATTATGTATTTTGGGAAAAAAATGATAAGAAAAATACGATAACGTATTTGCAGCAATACGAGGGCGACATTTTTTATAACAATCTCAGCGGGATGATTACCTTTTATGTTAATAAGGATAATCAAATTTATGCCTATGAGCAAACGTATCTTGAGGGAATTGAAAAGCTGACAGCCAAGCAGGAACTTCTCCCGCCGTTAAAAGCCATTGAAACCCTCCATCAAAAAGGAATGCTGAAGCCAAAGAGCAAAATCACTAAAGTGGAGCTTGGTTATGCAACGCTCATCCAGCTTGCGGCTTCGCAAGTGATGGCGCCCACTTGGCATATTGTTGTTGATAACAAACAAGATTTGTTCGTAAATGCGTTTGAAGGGCAGATTATCGATTTTAAAAATGATGAAAATAAGGTAGTGGAGTGAAAAGAATGTCTTTGCAGTTTAGTGTCCTTGCAAGCGGGAGTACCGGTAATGCCATTTATGTTGAGGATGGCCAACATTCCTTTCTAGTTGATGCCGGTTTAAGCGGTAAACAAATGGAGATCCTTTTTCAAAAAATCGACCGGGATATGAGCAATCTTTCGGGTTTGTTTGTTACCCATGAACATAGTGACCATATAAAGGGACTGGGCGTCGTTGCCCGAAAATACAAAGTTCCGATTTATGCAAATCAAAAAACATGGCAGGCAATGGAAAGCCATATTGGGGAAATTGCTACAGAACAAAAGTTTATTTTTGACATGGAAACGGTCAAAAACTTTGGTGCTACTGAGATTGAATCATTTGGTGTCTCCCATGATGCTGTCGAACCGATGTTTTACGTCTTTCATCATGCTGGAAAAAAACTAGTGTTAATTACCGATACAGGCTATGTGAGTGATCGAATGAAAGGAATCATCTCGAACGCAGATATGTATGTGTTTGAGTCGAATCATGATGTGCAAATGCTTAGGATGGGTCGCTATCCGTGGAATATTAAGCGCCGGATTTTAAGCGATGTCGGCCATGTCTCCAACGAAGACGCAGCGATTGCAATGAGCGACGTGATCGGTGACAAGACAAAGCGCGTGTACCTTGCCCATTTAAGTCTTGATAATAATATGAAGGAATTAGCCAGGATGTCTGTTACTCAAACCCTAGAATCAAGAGGGCTGATTGTTGGCGATCAGTTTGATTTGTATGATACGGATGCAAAAAGTCCGACTACATTGACTGCTGTATAGGTTTAGCGGATTTCAATATTGGAAATAAAAAAGAGGGAAGGTTCTTTGCTAAGAATTTTCCGTCTCTTTTTTTGCATTTTAATCAGGCAACAGTTGTTAGAGATTGAAAAAGGATTGAGTATAATGGTTTCGAGAAAGCCAAAATAATGGATATAGGGGTTTATTTTCTGGAGAGAGGAATGGTGTAATTGGGCTATTATGACGATCATGCAGAATCGCGTTATAAACAACAGCCAAGAAAAAAAGGCGGTTATTTTTTGGCAAGTTTAGCAGGTGCTATTATCGGGGCTGTCCTCGTCATCTTTGCAGTTCCATCATTGGCTGAACGAGGCATGCTGCCAAATAACATCCAACCGGGAAACACGACTGGTCAAAACAATTTAATTACAGGAAACAAAAACGAAATTGTCCAACGACAAGTTGCAGTTGACGTGGAAACGGATACGACAAAAGCGGTTCAGAAGGAAAAAAGCGCCGTTGTGGGGATCACCAATATTCAATCAGCGAATTTCTGGTCAGATGGCGGCAATGCGCAGGGAAATGGTGAACAGGCCGCAGGTACGGGTTCAGGTGTGATTTATAAAAATGATGGAACCCGCGCTTATGTCGTAACAAACGATCATGTGGTACAAGGAGCAACGAAATTGGAAGTCAGCTTAGATGATGGAACAAAGCTCCCTGCGAAGTTGCTCGGAAGTGATGTGTGGACGGATTTAGCGGTGTTGCAGATTGATGGAACGAAGGTGAAAAATGTAGCAGAGTTTGGAGATTCCGATAAGTTGAAGACAGGCGAACCGGTCATTGCGATTGGAAACCCGCTTGGTCCAACTTTCTCAGGATCAGTTACAAAAGGAATTATTTCTGGCTTGAAACGAACGATTCCTGTGGATATTAACCAGGATGGTGTTATGGATTGGCAAGCGGAAGTTTTACAGACCGATGCGGCAATTAACCCTGGTAATAGCGGTGGAGCGCTTATTAATATTGCCGGCCAAGTCATCGGAATCAACTCTATGAAAATTGCCCAGAATGCAGTGGAAGGCATAGGCTTATCGATTCCGATCAATTCTGCAAAACCGATTATCAACGACCTTGAAAAATTCGGCACAGTGAAGCGGCCATACTTAGGAGTTGATCTGAAATCGGTAGCTGAAATTCCAGCCTACTATCAGCAGCAAGCGCTAAAACTGCCGAATGATGTCAATTACGGGGTTGCCTTAAGGCAAGTGATTCCAGGCTCGCCAGCTGACAGAGCAGGCTTGAAAGAGTTGGATGTTATTGTTGAACTGGACGGCCAGAAGATGAATGATGTCATCGACCTTCGTAAACATTTGTATCAAAATAAAAAAGTCGGTGATAAAATGACTGTGAAGTTTTATCGGAATGGAAAACTGCAAGAAACAACCGTTACTTTAGGTGAAGATAAAACGAATATCAAGGGTTAACAAAAAGGCGGGGTGATTGCTCCGCCTTTTTCTTGGTTTCATATCCATAAGAGCAAGTATACTTCTTAGAAAACGCCAAGTATCTTTATGTTAAAATGGGAAAGGCTGCTGCAGGAATGAGGGTCGGAAAAATGGTTAACAATAAGAATAATTTATCTGTAGAAGGGTTGTATAAAAAATGATTTATTGTTGTGAAGAGCATGTGGATCTTGCACTGGATATGATTGTAGATGAATTTGAAACATTTCCGATTTTATCAAAATTAGATGTGGATAACTTATCAACAAGCTGTGAATTTTGTCGAAATTCAGCTGTATATGTTGTGGGGAACGAATGATCCCACACAACATGTGGATAAAAAATGTGGATATGTGGATAAGTGCTGTGGATATCTTGTTTGTAATTACGTTGAAAAGGGCTGTGGATTGTGAATATCTTGATTATAACGGTTGGCAAATTAAAAGAAAAATACTTAAAACAGGGAATTGAGGAATACGCAAAGCGTTTATCGGCATATGCAAAAGTGGAAATCATTGAGGTCGTCGATGAAAAAGCACCCGAAGAATTGAGTGACTTGGAAATGATTCAAGTAAAGCAAAAAGAAGGTGAACGCATTTTGGCAAAAATTAGCGCAGATACCCACGTCATCGCCCTCGCAATCAACGGCAAAATGCAGTCATCCGAACAACTGGCCGACAACCTAGACAAACTGGCCACCTACGGAAAAAGCAAAATTGCCTTCATCATCGGCGGCTCCCTCGGTTTAAGCGA
>JAKACS010000332.1 GCA_021821235.1 Bacillota bacterium | reverse complement strand
TCACCTGGCTAGGACATCCTCTCCGTCGTGCGTTCAGAATTTATCGATACATATTTGCTGATTAGCTAAAAAAAGCCGACCCATCCAAAATGAGTCAGGCTTTCTTTGTTTCCAATTTTCTTGCAATCAATGACAAACTGTAGTTTACGGCAAAATACAGAAAGGCAAGGATGAGGATCATTGGGATGACGTAGCCGCTTTTTTGGCCATAAATGATCTGCGCGTTATGGGTTAATTCCGGAAGAGCAATGACGACCGCCAGTGAGGTATCTTTTAATAACGAAATAAACTGGCTGACGATCGGCGGTACCATTCGGCGGAGAGCTTGGGGCAAAATAACGTAACGAAGAGTCTGAACATAAGTCAGCCCCGATGAGCGAGCCGCTTCAATCTGTCCTTTTTCAATCGAATTTAACCCACTGCGGATAATTTCCGACAGCATCGCCGACTCAAACAGCGTTAACGAAACAATCGCCGCAATGGTTATCGGCAGCTTTAAACCAACTTCCGGCAGGGCAAAATACGTAAAGAAAATAATCAACAAAAGCGGCAGATTACGGATTGTCTCAACAATGATTGTCAGCAATTTCGACAAGAACGGGATTTTAGCATAACGCAGCGTTCCAATCAACCCTCCGAACAGAAAGCTGAGAAGAATTGAAACAAAAGCAACCTCAAGGGTATTTCCAAATCCCTGCAGCAAAAATTTAAGATGGTCCAAGGAATATGCACCAGCAAAGTCCATATCTATTCCCCCTTTACTGTGTCCTGCCAAGGCGTCTTTCAAGATAACCGACACCAAGGCTTAAAGGAATGGTTAATAGCAAATAAAAAAGGGCAACAAAGATGTAAACATCAAACGTAACAAATGTCCGGGATGAAATAAGGTCTGCCTGATACATTAAATCAAGCCCTGCAACCACCCCTAAAATAGAGGAGTTTTTTACAAGATTAATAAATTGGTTGCCGAGCGGGGGAATAACAATTTTTATCGCCTGTGGCAAAATGATCAGCCTCATCGCTTGATTATAGGTCAGCCCTGACGAACGCGCCGCCTCCATCTGTCCTTTTGGAACGGCCATAATCCCGGCTCGAATCGCTTCGGCAATAAAGGCTGCCGTGTAAATCGAAAGAGCGATCGTACCTGCCGTTAATCCATCAAACGTGATCCCGATGGATGCCAAGCCAAAATAAAAGAAGAAGGTAATGATCAGAACGGGAATATTTCGGACAAACTCCACATAAATCGTGCCGAGCCAATTGAGTGCCTTTATGGGGGCAATTCTCATTACAGCAATGATCGTACCTAGAAAAAAACTGGAGATGAGGGCTATGACACTGGCAATAATCGTATATTTAAAACCTTGTAAATACAGATCCAGGTTATCCGTTAAAATGGAAAAATTCATACACCTGCCACCCTTCTTAACTAAGGAGGATGAGCAAGTTTGCCCATCCTGAAGATACTGTTAAAAACAAACTATTGTTGTTTAATCCATTTGTTTTTAATTTCATCATACTTGCCTGAATCTTTGATCGCTTTTAAAGCCTCATTCAATTTTTTCACAAAATCCTGATTGCCTTTTTTAACGGCAATTCCGTAGGGCTCTTCCGTAAAAGTTCCGCCGACTAATTGATAGTTCGGATCCTCGTCCGCCATTCCATAAAGGATCGCATCATCGGTTGTAAGGGCATCTCCTTTACCGGCTTTTAGCGCAGTGAAGGCCTCAGCATAGTTTTCAAATTCAAGCACTTCGGTTTCCGGAGCTTTTTTTCGAATATTGATGGCTGAAGTTGAACCTTTTGCCGTAAGCACTTTTGTGCCTTTCTTTAAATCTTGAATTCCTTTGATTTTGCTGCCTTTTTTCACAAGCAAGGACTGTCCTGCCTGGAAATAAACATCGGTAAAGTCAACTTCTTTCTTGCGCTCTTCTGAAATCGTCATCGTGGCGACAACGGCATCAATATCCCCATTATTGAGCATCGGGATTCTTGTTTTTGAAGTTACTTCTTTAAATTCAACCTTATTTTCATCACCAAGAATTTGCTTTGCCAACTGTTTAGCAATATCAATGTCGAATCCTTCTACCTTTCCAGTATCTGGATTTTTCAAACCAAACAGGCGCGTATCATTTTTAACGCCAAAAACAATCTTATCTCTTTTTTTGATCTGAGCCAGCACGCCGTCATCTTTGCTGCTGCCGCTTGTCTTTTCTGCTTTTGTGCCGCATGCAGCCAATAGAAAGACTGCAAGCACAGACATCAATGTCAATTTAAAGATTCTCTTCATTCTTTTTTCTCCCCTTTATAATGATCTAATCTATGTGAGTTTGGTAACTCCATACAATAAAACCCCGCTTAATGGTTTAAAATCCGGCTGAGGAATAATTGTGCCCGCTCCTCACGCGGGTGTGCGAAAAATTCCTCTGGCACAGCCTCTTCGAGAATCATGCCTTGATCCATAAAAACAATTCTATCGGCCACTTCTCGGGCAAATCCCATTTCGTGGGTTACAACAACCATTGTCATCCCTTCTTTTGCGAGAGTTTTCATAACTTCTAAAACTTCTCCGATCATTTCCGGGTCAAGGGCCGAGGTTGGTTCATCAAAAAGCATGATTTCTGGTTTCAATGCTAGGCCACGTGCAATGGCAACACGCTGCTGCTGACCGCCTGACAGCTGTGTAGGATACGAATTTGCCTTTTCTGGAATTCCGACTTTTTGCAAATAAAATTCGGCTGTTTCTCTTGCTTCTTTTACTGTTTTTCCGAGTACCTTCATTGGAGCAAGCGTAATATTTTCCAATACAGTCATATGCGGATACAAATGAAAATGTTGAAAAACCATACCGATATTGCGCCTCAGTTTGTTTACATCCGTTTTTTTATCGTGGACGGCAAAACCGTTGACCATTAAGGTACCGTCCGTAATTGTTTCAAGTTGGTTAATACAGCGGAGCATCGTGCTTTTTCCTGAACCCGATGGACCGATGACAACAACTACTTCTCCTTGATTGATTGTAAGATTAATATCTTTTAAAACATGAAAATCGCCGAAATACTTATTTACGCGATTAAATACAATCATGATGAGCCTCCTATCTTAAAAAGATGTTATGTATGCACTAGCAGGAAGTTGTTTTTATATAATTATCAATATTCAGAAATGTGTTATAATCGATTATAAACTATAATCTTAACTTTGGTCAAACCAATCGAATCATTATTTTACAAAAGTATGAAAAATGATCCTTTGAGAAATCGTTAATGCTCATCAAAACAAAAACGCAAGGGACAGCTAAAGTTTTCTGTCCAATTGGTGGCATGGATCGTTGCTAAATGGCTTTTACAAGGGTCATAAGACGTTCTTAATTGACCACATTTCTAGTTCAGAGACGTTTTCGGGCTTTATGAACCCTTCTTACTGACCGTTTTTCTCGTTCAAACCCGCTTTTGGAAATTTGTAACTTTCTAAAAAAAAACCAAAACCGTTCAGCTGGCTGTATACGCTGAACGGTTTTGGTTTGCTGCCTTTTACATTATTCTACATAAATCATTTTCTTTGTCATTCCGCCATCAATGGTTAGATTTGTTCCTGTTACAAAATTATTTTCTGAAGCAGTTAAAAACAGGCATGCCCGGGCAATATCCTCCGTTTTTCCAACCCGTTTGGATGGATGCTGCTCGTGATCTGCTTTCGTCAGTTTGGAATAAACGCCAGTTTCAATCCACCCCGGTGAAATTGAATTAACGGTAATGCGATCATCACTTAAGGAAACCGCCAGCGCATGAGTCAATGCCACAATCCCTCCCTTTGTCGCGGAGTAAGACTCTGTATTCGGCTCAGACATAAAAGCCCTTGTCGAAGCAATATTGACAATCGCCCCCCCGGTTTCATTTTCGCGCATGTATTTTGCCGCTTCGCGGGAACCAAGAAACACACTGCGCAAATTCGTGTTGATCACGTCATCCCATTCTGCCAAAGACAATTCGTACGGCAATTTTCTAATCATTTTTCCGGCATTATTGATCAAAATATCAATTCGGCCGTACGTTGTTTTCGCCTGTTTCATCAAGGCAATGATGTCTTCCTCTGAACGGACGTCCGTTTTTATAAACAACGCCTTACCACCTGCTTCCTTGATGGAGCTGACGCTATTTCTTCCAGCAGTTTCATCCACATCCGCAGCAACAACCTTTGCGCCCGTTTTAGCAAAAGCGCTGGCAACTGCTTTGCCAATTCCGTTTGCTGCTCCTGTCACAATGACCACTTTGTTTGAAAAATCCAAATTCCAGCCGCCTTTCTTCCTAGAAAAATCTTTACTGTCTATCCCCTTCTCAAGTAGAACGTTTTTTCGCTCGAAGGTTTTCAATTGAAGCCCCTGCAGCTTCCCAAACCCGTTCCTGCCCGTTCTTACAATTGTTTCAAAATTTTCGTTTGAATATTGCGGATCACATCGCCTCTGCTGATTACTCCCACAACCCGATGATCTTTATCAACAACAGGAAGTTTTTTGAAATGATGCTTTGCCAATATCGTCATGACTTGTTCCATATCATCGTCAGGCGACACGGTAACAATGCCATTTCGCTTTGCGATTTTCGAAACTTCTATTTCAACTACTTCATCCAACAAGTTTTCCAATTCCTGTTTCTCCACATACATGATAAATGCAAAGAAATCATAGATTTGCAAGTCGCGCGGCTTAATTGCTCGCAGCACATCTCCGTCTGTTACCATTCCGCATAATTTTCCCGTTTCAGCCACAACAGGCAGTCCGCCTATTTTCTTATCGACAAACGTGTTCATCACATCTTTAATATGATCATTTGGCCGTGCAGAAATTACATCTTTTATCATAAACTCTTTTACTTTCATGCCTGTCGCCTCTTTCAAGATTTTTCTGATCTGTCTTGATTACATGCTGCTGTCAA
>JAKACS010000331.1 GCA_021821235.1 Bacillota bacterium | reverse complement strand
CAGTTCCGGGAGAATCATCCTCATGATTTGCAATCGTAAGATCCATACTGAGGTGTTGGTTTCTTGTTTGCTTGCGAATGTAATCAATTACCCTTCTTTTGATCAATACGTCGGCAAAGCTTAATAACGAACCTCCCCGTTCGGGAGTAAATTTCTCAATTGCTTCATTAAACGCAATAAGGCCAATGCTAAATTCATCGTCTGTCTCATGGATGTACCGCTTACACACCGACGATACCGTTTTGGCAATAAATGGCTTATAGGCATCGATCGTTTCATTTAATAAAGCTTTGTCGCCTTGCTGGATGATCAGCACAGATTCTTCTAATGACCTTTTTTTCTTTTTGGCCATGAACAATAAACTTAGCACTACCCTCACCTCTCTATCTACACAATTATACCATACGGATAGGGTTTGGGGTTTTGTGGGGGTAAGTATCGGAGAAAAGATAGCCCCAAATCAGGCTATCTTTTCCTGGCTAAGTTAAAAACTATTCAAGGCTGTTCTCTTTTTGCCCTTTTACGAACAATTTTCCTTCTGCTTGCCTTTGTTCAATTCGTTCATTTACCTTTTTTGGAATTTGTTTGATTTCCTGTTTTGCAATTTGATTCGTTTCATGTTTGATTTCTTGCTTTATTTGTTGTTTTATTTGCTGATTTTCTTGTTTTACAACTGAAGGAACGGGTTTTATCTCTGCATGGACTTGCTCCTTTGTTTGTACATTCTCTCTCGTGGAAACCGGTGCTTTCATTTCTCCCGATTGAGAAACTGCTGCATGTACTTCCGCTGTAACAGGGGCAGATTTTACTTCCGTGGTCACTTTTTCCTCCGAGGAAAATTCTGTCGGATTCTTTACTGCTGTCACTGTTTCCTTTTCAGCTTTTTGTTCATCCTTTTGTGTTTTTTTTGCGAACTTTTCCTCGTATTTTTTTATTTTCCTTACAAGCTTCGCGTAGCTTTTATCAATGTTTTTTTGTAAGGCGGCTCTTGCAACCGGATTTTTCACTTTTTCCATTGCGGCTGTTAAGGCTCTGATATTCTTCGACAAAATCTCTTGTACTTCGTTTACTTGTTCATCATCATTATTTTTCGGTACAGACTGATCCCCAGCTTTTGTTTGCTCGCTAGCCACCTGAACTTCCTCATTATTAGCAGCTTTGATCTCGGTTTTAACATTCGAAGAAGATGATTCCTTGTTTTCATTGATTAATTGATCAGCTTGATTCATATTATCCATTGCTGCTCGAATTGCATTCAAAGCATCATCCTGTTTTCCTTCATGAAAAAGGGCTTCAGCTTCTGCTAGGCGTTCGGCAGCATAACCTGCCATCAATTGTGCATCCTTCACTTTATCAAATGCCAGAGCGAGCTTAATTTTTTCTAAAGCGAGCTTTGCGAAATAAAAGAAGTCTCCAGGCAATAAAGATGGTGCTTCTTTACTTTCCACTGTAGCGGTAGTTGTAGTTGTCTGACTCGTATCTGTAGTTGCTGTCACAGTTTGCGTTTTTTCAGCTGTTCCTTCTGCAAAAGCATTCGATGCCGAAAAGACAACGGTACCTGCCAGTACAACGGCAAGTGTCCCTTTTGCAATTTTGGATAATTCTTTATTTCCACTAAATTTTCCCACCAGATTCACCTCTATGTTTTTTTCGCGGCCGCATTTTCACTAAACAGGTACGCTTTCAGAAAAATGATTATGGGGGTGCAGGGAATAAAAATCTGGGGCTTGCATAAAAATGATCTACTCTGCCTAGTAAAAAATAACCTAAGCCAAGCGGCTCAGGAAAAGATGCACAGCTAATGACGAGATGATTTGACAGTAAAAAGGTATTTCATGATCCAACCGATGATTAAACCCAATGGCAAAAAAAGCATAGGCAGAAAGACGGGGCCAAGATTATGTCGGAAGACTGTCAACCGGGAGGAATACATCAGTCCAACCGTAATAAAATAGGCGGCAAAAACAAATGGCAAGAATGAAAAACGCTCATCGGGCGGCATCACAATCCGATAAGCATCCCACATGGCAAACATATAGACACAGGGATAGAACATTAACCATTCGTAGTTAACCACGGATTCCGCTCTTTCGATTTCTCCAAGAAAGCTGTACATAATAGCCAGATTAAATTGACTGTTTACATTGATGATAAACTCCAATGAAATAAAGAATATTCCTTTAACGTAATGTCCTAATAATAATTGACTAAAGCCAGGCAAGGCAATGTTCCATAAAACTGCTTCCATTCGACTCATTGTTTTCATACGTTTTTCTCTCTTTTTCAGTATTTTTTCCAGGCAAGGTTGAACTCCATTTTTGTCGTCGTGAATTTAGGATAACCATTTTTATGGAAAATTTACTAAAAAAATAATCAAAATGACCTATTTAGGATTTCATTATTAGAAAAAAAGAGCGAGATATTTTCTCGCTCTTTTTTAGTCATGGAGATCCATTGGGTTGTAGAGTTTGACGTCCGGATTTTTTTCCTGGAACCAGCGCATGGCAAAGTCGTTTTCAAACAAGAAAACAAAATGGTCATAGCGGTCGCGAACAAGCAGGCTGCGCGAACTGGAGAGGTTTTCATCAACTAAATCGCCTTCAATCCATCTGGCAATTTTTGAGCCAAGCCTTTCCATCAACACCTCTGCATTGTACTCATTTCTCATCCGGTGCTCAAAAACTTCAAACTGAAGCTGACCGACAGCACCAAGAAGGTATTCGTCTGTTTTCACTGTTTTGAACAGCTGGATCGCACCTTCCTGAACAAGCTGCTGTATTCCTTTATAAAACGATTTTTGCTTCATCACATTTTTCGCCGAAACTCGAACAAACAGCTCAGGCGTGAACTGTGGCAGTCGTTCGAACTGGAAATCCTCTTTGCCGGTCGTCAGCGTATCACCAATTTGGTACGTGCCCGTGTCGTAAAGTCCAATGATGTCGCCGCTAACAGCTTCATCAACTGTGTTCCGTTCCTCTGCCATAAACGATGTGGACTGAGATAATTTGAGCTGCTTTCCTAAACGCGGGAGGTTGATCGTCATGCCGCGCTCAAATTTCCCAGAACAAATCCGTACAAAGGCAATCCTGTCGCGATGTGCTGGATTCATGTTGGCCTGAATTTTAAAAACAAACCCGGAAAATTGCTCTGATAGTGGATCAATTGCACCGGCTGTCGAATTCCGGGCTTTCGGCGGCGGAGCAAATTGCAAATACGTTTCCAAAAAGGTTTGGACCCCAAAGTTTGTCAATGCACTTCCGAAAAATACAGGGGGGAGTGTCCCTTCAGCAACTTTTTCAGGCGAAAATGTATTTCCTGCTTCATTTAAGAGCAAGACTTCTTCCAATGTTTGGTCATAGAGGCCTGACTGTTTCAATGGATGGTCGCCATCAATTTCACCGTCATCGTTTAGCGGAATGAACCGTTCGCTCTCCTCTACGCGGAACTGTTCGATTCGGTTGTAAAAACGGTCATAGATGCCGAGAAATTCTTTCCCCATGCCGATTGGCCAGTTCATTGGGTAGGATTCAATTTCGAGAACTTCCTCGAGCTCTGCTAGAAGCTCAAGCGGCATTTTCCCTTGGCGATCCAGTTTGTTCATAAATGTAAAGATGGGGATTCCGCGCATTCGGCAAACCTTGAACAATTTCAATGTCTGCTCCTCAATTCCTTTGGCCGAGTCAATGATCATGACTGCACTGTCAACAGCCATCAGGGTGCGATACGTATCTTCACTAAAGTCCTGGTGTCCCGGTGTATCCAAAATATTGACCCGAAAACCGTCGTAATCAAATTGCATGACACTCGACGTAACCGAGATTCCGCGCTGCTTTTCAATCTCCATCCAGTCACTTGTTGCAAATTTTCCGGTTTTCTTTGCTTTTACCGTACCAGCATCACGGATGGCACCGCCGAATAATAATAATTTTTCCGTTAACGTTGTTTTACCAGCATCGGGGTGGGAAATGATCGCGAATGTTCGGCGCGACATTACTTCATCTTTAAAATTGTTACTCATTTCGCTTTCCTCTCTTTTTTAACAACAAAAATATTTTTGCCCATAATTTCAATCTTATAGTTCTTAAGCAAAGTTTGCAATCCTTTGCGTAAAATTGGGCGGTCTCACGTAATTGATGCGTTCATTCTAGTATTTACCACAAATTACCACGACCTATTTTCAGCCACACCTTTTATAATAGAGACAGACTCTTAAAGTATAGGAGATGAAGGGTTTGAATCAAAGTAAAAAAGCAGTTTCAAAGTTCATACCGCTCTTAGCAGCGTTTCTTATAATCACAGCAGGTTTAACTTGGTTTTTAATCGGATCGAATCGAGAAACATCCATTCCATTTTCTCAAATGGAAAAAACAATTCAAGCTGAAAAAGGACAAGCCGTTTCGCTTACAGAAAATGCGGATGGTAGCCTTCATTTGGTGACGAAAAACGGAAAATATGTGTCTCATGTGCCGCCAAATAGTCAAATGGTGAACAAACTTGTTGAAAAATACAATGTTGATTATTCTTTTTCGAGCAGCAGCCGTTACGGTAAATGGATATTAGGTGGTGTTGTTGTCGCGCTTGCTGCTGCCGCCCTTGCGCTGCAGAAAACAAAAGGCGGCTTTGGGCTCACCAATTCAATGAAGAACAGTCTTGCCAAACCGCGTCCGCTTCCTTTGATCACCCTTGAAGACATTGGCGGACTTAGCGCGGAGATGAAAGAAGAAATCACCCAGACCCTTGCCATTTTAAAAGAACCTGAAAAAGCAATAAAAATGGGCATTAAACCACCAAAAGGCATTCTTTTTTACGGACCTCCAGGCACGGGAAAAACGCTGCTAGCACAAGCGATTGCCAAAGAAATGAACGCTTCTTTCTTTTCTACTAGCGGGTCTGCTTTTAACGAATTATTTGTCGGGATTGGCGCTAGCCGCGTCCGTTCATTA
>JAKACS010000330.1 GCA_021821235.1 Bacillota bacterium | reverse complement strand
ATGCGGATTATGGGACTGGATGTCGGCTCAAAGACGGTTGGCATCGCCCTCAGTGATGAACTGGGGTGGACAGCTCAGGGGCTGAAAACTCTTAAAATCGATGAGGAAAAAGCAGAATTTGGTTTTGATGAAATTGAAATGATCATCAAAGAATATGACGTGGGTCAAGTTGTGATCGGACTGCCGAAAAATATGAATGGAACGATTGGCCCGCGCGGTGTGGCAAGCCAGCAATTTGCCTCCGAAATCGAGCGGCGCTTTTCTTTGCCTGTTGTCCTGTGGGACGAGCGTCTTACGACAATGGCTGCTGAACGGGTTTTGCTTGAAGCAGACGTCAGTCGGAAGAAACGGAAGAAAGTCATTGATAAGATGGCGGCTGTTCTGATTTTGCAAGGCTATTTAGATAGTAAAAATTAATGAGGTGAAATGATGAATCACGGAGAAAATAATATTACAGTAGTAGATGAGCAGGGAAATGAGCAATTGTGTGAAGTACTTTTCACATTTGATTCAGAAGAGTTCGGCAAATCATACGTGTTGTATTATCCAATTGGTGCAGATAACGAGGATGATGAGGACATTGAAATTCACGCTTCTGCTTTTCTTCCAAATGAAGAGGGAGAAGAAGGCGAACTAATGCCTATCGAAACCGATGAAGAGTGGGATATGATAGAAGAAATGCTCAACACATTTCTCGACGAACAAGAAGACGAAGAATAAGTTTATGGGAAATCCGGCTCGAGTAGCTGGATTTTTTTTGTTTGGAAAACAAGGAGTCGAAAAAATCTATTCCGTACATCAATTTATACCATTTATATCTTTATTTTTGTGAAGCATATCACATTAATAAATGATTGGTTATAATTATATTTTGAATACATTATATTTTCAAAAAATGTTCTGGTAGAATAGCTAATAAAAACGATAAAAATTAACTAGGGAGGAGGAAGGGAATAACCCCACAGCGTAAAAGGTGAAAAATGTAAATATCAAAGCATAACTCTAGGAGTTGAGGGAAAATGGATTCAGGTCTTGATAAAGCGCAAAAGGAATTGGTGCAATCCATTAAAAATATCCATTCTTTCGAGGGCTTATTGCCGGTTCACGAACAGATAAGAAGTGTTATTCACCAGTTTATTAGTGGAAATGCTCAATGGCAAACCGATCATTCGGTTATATCGATAATGGAATTGATCTCTGAAGTGCATGATTCAATCTGGCGAAGGGTGATCCATTTAACCATTCGGGATCTGCAATCGGATGGACATTTAATTCCGGAAGGTAGATTCGTTTGGATAGCACTCGGTAGTGGAGCGAGACGTGAACAAATGATCATCACGGATCAGGATCATGCATTGTTGTATGATAATACGGATATAAAAGGAGAATTCGTTTCACAAAGAGAGGCTGACTTTCAGACATTATCCAAACGCGTGGTACAGGGATTGAAAGAAGCAGGGTACCCGTTATGCGAAGGTAATGTGATGGCTTCGAATACGAGATGGCGAGGGACGGGTGAAGATTGGAGGCATCGACTGGATGACTATTTGGCATTGCCAAATTGGGATAATGTTCGCTTGTTGCTGATCGCAACGGATATGCGAGCTGTCTATGGTGAACTATCAATCGTAAATGATCTACGTCAAAAGTGGATCGAAAACCTTTCTGTTAAACCATTTCCGCTTTGGTTGGCAGCCAAGCATGAGTTGATGCGCAACGTCGGAATGACTACTTTTCATCACCTAAAAACGGAATCGGACGGGGAGTTTAAGGGACTTTTTGATATAAAAAACAGTTTTTATGGGCCTCTGATCAGAAGTATTCGACTTTGGGCGATTTTTCATAAAATTACTGCCCCTTCTTCACTAGATAGATTGATACTCTTGCGAGAAAAGGGTGTTTGGTCGGATTCATTTTGGCAGCAAGTATATCATGCATTATTAACTGCATTTGTGTTAAGAGTAAGGGTATTTCTTGATACCGAAGGGTCTCGCACCAATGGTATGTATGTGGATCCACATCAGTTACCACAATCTGTTTTGGAAAACATTTACCAATCTCTCAAAGTCACTAGAAAACTGCAACGTCTGACAGCAAAACACTTTCGAAAACCGGAATAAACTGGCTTTAAGTTTTGCTAAGGTAAAGTTAAATATATTTAATGTTAGATAATCTAACATGATTATTGACTGATAATTGATGTAGTTTTATTATTCAACTATCGGATGATATTCAATGTTATAGAATATAACATCATTGAATATTGCTCCTAATAAACTAAATGAGATAGGAGGATAGAACATGCAAATAAATACGGGGGATACAGCATGGGTGTTGCTTTCGGCAGCATTGGTATTCATCATGACACCTGGTGGTGTAGCGTTTTTTTATGGGGGAATGGTGCGTGAAAAAAACGTTATTACGACAATGTTTCAGATTTTGGCAGTAGTTGTAATTGTTTCACTTCAATGGGTATTATTTGGTTATAGCTTATCATTCGGTCCTGACTTAAAAGGAGGAATTATCGGTAATCTTGATTTTGCATTTATGAATGGAGTAGGAGTGAAACCTGATACTAACTATGCGGCCACGATTCCGGCGCAGGCATTTTCAATTTTTCAAATGATGTTTGCTATTATAACTCCAGCTTTAGTCGTCGGAGGGATGGCGGAACGGATTAAGTTGTCTTCGTTCTTTGTAGTAATACTCTTATGGACAACGCTTGTGTATGATCCATTGGCGCACTGGGTATGGAGTACAGATGGATGGCTGCGGAAATTAGGGGTGCTTGATTTTGCAGGTGGTACTGTTGTCCACATTGCATCTGGAGTATCCGGATTGGTTGCAGCCTTGTATTTAGGCAAGCGCGCCGAATACGGATCTCCATCAATCAAACCGCATAATGTGCCATTTGTTTTATTAGGTGCAATTCTCTTATGGTTCGGTTGGTTTGGTTTTAATGCTGGAAGTTCTCTTAGTGCAAACGGTTTAGCAGCAAGCACGTTCTTTACTACAAATACAGCAGCAGCAGCTGGGATACTTGGTTGGATCTTGATCGAAAAAATCAAGACGGGTCACGCTTCGCTAATGGGTGCTTCTGCAGGTGCGGTCGTCGGCCTCGTGGCGATTACTCCAGCTGCAGGATATGTAACGATCATAGGGTCAATTTTCATTGGTTTTATCGGAGGGATTGTTTGTTTCTATGCAAGCACGTTCATGAAGAAGAAATTCGGTTATGATGATGCACTGGATGTGTTTGGTGGTCATGGAATTGGCGGCACATGGGGGGCTTTAGCGACAGGTATTTTTGCTACAGTAGCTGTGAATTCCGCTGGTGCTAATGGATTGATTTATGGTAATCCAAAACAAGTGCTGGTACAATTACTTGGTATTGTGGTTGGCTGGGTATTCTCAGGCGGGATGACGTATCTTATCTTGAAAGTTGTTGATAAGGTAATGGGGCTGAGAGTAACAAAAGAAGAAGAATTGATTGGACTTGACCAAGTAATCCATAACGAATATGCTTATCCAGAGTCGTTAAAAGAAATTCAATGAAAAAGCTAAGAAAGCCATTCCGCAAACGGAGTGGTTTTTTGATTTGACCGAAAATACGGCAAAAATGTACAAAAAGGGTTCACATCTAGGATACAGTTATAATTATTAACTTTACTCATGTCACCGCAGATAAGCAGGTCCCTGATATTCTAACTCCAATCCACATAGTGTGCGCAATCAACCATATGCTAAAAAATAAAGCGTCCTTTCCTTCTTTTGAATAATTGACAAATTTCGCGCCATGTGCTCAAATAATTACGATAGCTGTATCTTACAGCTGAATTTTTAACGAATAGAGAACGACCCTGTTCATTGGGGGGAGAGGGATGACAATCGACAGGAAAAATAGTAAAAAAGAACTAATTCAAAAAAAGTTAATCGAACGTCAAATGGAAGCAAAGGTTGTCAGACGAATTGTCCTGATTATTTCTGTTAGCATTCTTCTTGCAGCAGCATTGGCTGCTGGCGGCGGGTACCTTTATATAAAGTCGGCGTTAAACCCGCTTAACCCGGGAAGCAAAGAACAGAAAATGGTTGAAATTCCGATTGGTTCATCAGCAACCAAAATAGGGCAGGTTCTTGAATCAAAGGGAATAATCAAAAGTGCAACCATCTTTAAATATTATGTAAAATTTAAAAATGAATCAGGCTTTATGGCTGGAGAGTATCAATTCAGTCCATCGATGAAAATATCCGAACTCGTGAGCCGTTTGAAATCCGGAAGGCTGACGGAAAAGCCGTTGGTCAAAATTGTGATCCCCGAAGGCAAACAATTGAAAGAAATCGCTCACTTAATTGCAAAGGCAATTAAAAAGCCGGATAACGAAGTTTTCAACCAGTTAAACGACAAAAACTATATCAGTACACTCATGGCAAAATATCCAAATCTATTAACAAAGGATATTGAAAACAGCTCGATCTTGTACCCGCTTGAAGGTTATTTGTATCCGGCAACGTACTCTTTTTACAAACCGGCGCCATCGCTAAATGAAATTGTGACGACCATGCTGGACAAAACAAATGCAGTCATCTCTCAATATGCGGAAGAAAGCAAGCAAAAACAGCTTTCTGTTCACAAGCTCTTAACAATGGCTTCCTTAGTCGAAGAAGAAGCAACGAGCAAGGCGGATCGCGCGAAAATCGCCAGTGTTTTTTACAACAGAATTCAAATTGGGATGCCGCTCCAGACCGATCCGACGGTTCTGTATGCTCAAGGCAAGCATAAGGATCGTGTATTGTATGAGGACTTAAAGATAAATTCACCATACAACACATACAAAAATCCGGGTTTGCCGCCAGGACCGATTGCCAACGCCGTAAGGATCTCCATTGAAGCTGCATTAAATCCGACCAAAACCGATTATTACTATTTTCTTGCCGCACCAGATGGC
>JAKACS010000329.1 GCA_021821235.1 Bacillota bacterium | reverse complement strand
CAAAGGGGATAAAGGTAAATCTAGTCATCATGCAAATCTAAAGGGGGTAAAATTATGGCAAGTAATCGGGAGTATGTTCACCGCAGACTGCACTCATTACTGGGAGTTATTCCTGTAGGATTATTCCTTATCGTGCATCTCACAGTCAATTATTTTGCTACAAGGGGGGAGGCATCCTTTAACAGTGCAATCAAGTTTATGGAAAATCTTCCATTTTTGATAATTTTGGAACTTGTATTGATTTTCGCGCCGCTGTTATATCATGCAATTTATGGCCTTTATATTGCTTTTACTGCCGCACCGAATAATGGACGTATGGGCTATTTTCGCAACTGGATGTTTTTGCTGCAGCGCATCACCGGAGTGATCACTCTTATCTTTGTTGCATGGCATGTTTGGGAAACAAGAATTGCTTATGCGCTGGGAACGGCCCTAAATTTTCAGCTGATGGCTAACATCCTATCATCGCCATTTATGTTCTGGTTCTATCTTATTGGAGTATTGGCTACCATCTTTCACTTTTCTAATGGATTATGGTCATTTGCTGTGAGCTGGGGAATTACAGTAACTCCGCGTTCGCAACGGATTTCTACATATGTCACAATGGTTGTTTTTGTTCTCCTGGCCATTATTGGAATTCGGGATTTATTGGCGTTTGTTTGATAGATAGGAAATTTGATGATTGAAGGATTATTGATTTAAGGAGTGAGTCATGCGATGAGTAAAGGTAAGGTGATTGTCGTCGGCGGCGGTTTGGCCGGCTTAATGGCAACAGTAAAAATTACAGAACACGGGGTTCCGGTTGAGTTATTCTCGCTAGTACCGGTTAAACGTTCTCACTCTGTTTGTGCCCAAGGCGGTATTAATGGAGCAGTAAATACAAAAGGGGAAGGAGATTCTCCTTGGATTCACTTTGATGATACAATTTACGGCGGTGACTTTCTGGCCAATCAGCCTCCTGTTAAGGCAATGTGTGAAGCAGCACCAGGCATCATTCACTTGTTTGACCGGATGGGGGTAATGTTTAACCGTACATCTGAAGGCTTGTTAGACTTTCGCCGCTTTGGTGGTACACAGCATCACCGCACTGCATTTGCCGGTGCGACAACAGGTCAGCAATTGCTTTACGCATTGGATGAACAAGTTCGCCGCCAAGAAGTAGCTGGCCTTGTAACAAAATATGAGGGATGGGAATTCCTTGGTGCGGTAATTGATGATGACGGGGTCTGCCGCGGGATTGTGGCTCAAAATTTAAAAACAATGGAAATTAAGTCGTTTGCTGCTGATGCGGTAATAATGGCAACCGGCGGACCAGGGATTATTTTTGGCAAATCAACCAACTCTGTCATTAATACAGGTTCTGCAGCTTCGATTCTTTATCAACAAGGGGTTTATTATGCAAACGGTGAATTCATTCAAATTCACCCAACAGCCATTCCCGGGGATGACAAGCTTCGCTTAATGAGCGAATCTGCGCGTGGTGAAGGCGGACGAGTATGGACATACAAGGATGGCAAACCATGGTATTTCCTAGAAGAAAAATATCCTGCATATGGAAATCTTGTACCAAGGGACATTGCAACGAGAGAAATTTTCCATGTCTGCAATGACTTGAAACTTGGCATTAATGGAGAAAACATGGTTTACCTTGACCTTTCTCATAAAGATCCCCATGAATTAGATGTAAAACTTGGCGGAATCATTGAAATTTATGAAAAGTTCACCGGCGAAGATCCGCATAAGGTTCCGATGAAAATTTTCCCTGCTGTTCACTATTCAATGGGCGGCATGTGGGTTGATTATGATCAAATGACGAATATTCCAGGGTTATTTGCCGCGGGCGAATGTGATTTTTCACAACATGGAGCCAACCGACTAGGTGCTAACTCGCTGTTATCTGCTATTTACGGTGGTATGGTTGCCGGGCCAAATGTTGTTAAATATATTGATGGACTTGAGAAAAGTTCGGATGCTGTTTCTTCCACAATCTATGACCGCTATGTGAAAGAACAAGAAGAAAAATGGAACTCGATTATGTCGTTGAATGGCACTGAAAATGCATATGTTCTTCATAAAGAACTAGGGGAATGGATGACGGCTAATGTAACGGTTGTACGTTACAATGATAAACTTTTGCAAACAGATGAAAAAATTCAGGAACTATTGGAGCGTTATCAAAACATCAATATCAATGATACATCGAAATGGAGCAACCAGGGAGCAACATTTACAAGACAATTGCAAAACATGCTGCAGCTTGCCCGGGTGGTTACATTAGGTGCGTATAACCGAAATGAAAGCCGCGGTGCTCACTACAAACCTGATTTTCCTACCCGTAATGATGAAGAATGGCTCAAAACGACAATGGCAAAGTTTGTTGATGCTAAATCTGCTCCAGCTTTTCATTATGAGGATGTTGATATTTCATTGATTAAGCCTCGAGAGCGCGATTACTCTAAAGCTCATTAATAATGATGCCGCTCGTATGTACTCGCTGTAGGCTTACGAATACAAGCTTGGGTTTGGGATTATTTTTAATATGTAAGGGGAGTAGATTCTATGTCTGATAACAAAACAGTTAAATTTATTATAACCCGGCAAGATAATCCAGATTCTCCTCCTTATGAGGAGGAATTCGAGCTTCCATACCGGCCGAATATGAATGTGATTTCTGCTTTAATGGAGATTCGCAGGAATCCAGTCAATGTAAAAGGCCAAGCTTCGACACCGATTGTTTGGGAAATGAACTGCCTTGAAGAAGTTTGCGGCGCGTGCTCTATGGTTATTAATGGAAAACCACGTCAATCTTGTACCGCACTTGTCGATAAATTGGAGCAGCCGATCCGCTTGGAACCGATGCGAACATTCCCAGTTGTCCGCGACCTTCAGGTTGACCGCAGCCGTATGTTTGATTCCTTAAAGAAAGTTAAAGCCTGGATTCCGATTGATGGCACATATGATTTGGGGCCTGGTCCCCGGATGCCGGAAACAAAAAGGCAATGGGCATATGAGCTTTCGAAGTGCATGACTTGCGGCGTTTGCCTAGAAGCATGCCCAAATGTCAACAGTAAATCAAACTTTATTGGACCACAGCCGCTTTCACAGGTTCGTTTGTTCAATGCTCATCCAACCGGTGCAATGAATAAGGCAGAGCGGCTTGAAGCGATTATGGGTGAAGGTGGTCTGACTGGCTGCGGAAACTCGCAAAACTGTGTGCAGTCCTGTCCAAAAGGAATCCCGCTAACGACGTCGATTGCTGCATTGAATCGTGATACCGTGATCCAATCATTTAAAAACTTTTTTGGTAGTGACCATATGTAAAATCAATTTTTGGCCTCTTTTTTAAAGAGGCCTATTTTGTTTATGAATTTTTGCTTCAAGAGGGGTCATTTGCTATACTGTACTAAAAGAATGGCTAAAAAAGGACGATTTTTTATGAAACCAAAAAAATGGATTTCCGTTATTTTTGTCTTAGCAGGAGCGATTTTCGTTGGAATCGGCATTTGGCAGATTGTCAGTGGCAAAATGCAAACAGAAGCAACTTTGAAAAAAGCAAAATCCATTGTTCAAGCAGAACCAAAACAAGTGCAGAAAGAGAGTAGTGCACAAAGTCAGCCGCCTGCTGTCGGGAATGCGATTGGAATTCTAGACATTCCAAAAATTCAAGCAGAATTGCCTATCGTCGAGGGAACAGACCAAGATGACCTTGAAAAAGGTGTGGGGCATTACAAGGGATCATCGTTGCCAAAAGAAAATGGCCAAATCGTTTTATCAGGCCATCGCGACAGCGTTTTTCGCAGATTAGGCGAATTAAAAATTGGCGACCCATTAACCGTCAAAGTGAAAAATGGCAGCCAAACATATAAAATCACAAATACCAAAATTGTCAACTCTGATGATAAGACTATTATTACATTGCAGAAAAACAAAGAAGAGCTTATTTTAACCACCTGCTACCCGTTTCGCTATGTTGGAAACGCCCCGCAAAGATATATTGTTTATGCATTACCTAATTAAATACAGAATCATATGTGGGATTGGCTAAGGGTAAAGTATAAGCCCGTTTAAGTTAGCCTGTTGATCTCCGTTTCAATCTGTAGCTTTATTTACAATTTCAGCTTAGTTATCCTTGCAAATGGGTTGATCAACTGCATCTGGATCAATGTAATTTGTGCCGCTCAATCCATTGTTGGTTATATTGTATATGCCCGTGTTAAGCCCGCCGGAGCCTGCGGGCGTTTTTGATGCAATCTTCGGCGAAACAAACAAGCTATCCCCAAATTCGACGATTCCATTTCCACTGACGATATTTATTTGAATCGGGCCACCAATAATTGCTGGCATTTGCTTCACTCTTTTCGTTTAAAATTATGCCAATACATAAAATACTCTATTCGTTTACCTATATTGTCGTTCATTTTTTTAATAAATGGATCAAAATTCCAGAAAGATTTTGGTTGCCGTGTTCCTGGGACAAATAGCCTTTCATATTATATGGTGGAATAGTTAACGAGGAGGAAAAACGGATGATTTTTCGTTATTACCCGTATTCTTTTTTTTCAGCTGTAAACCCATTTTCCCCCTACGGATATTACAATCCGTATTTTTCTAATAATTTCCACCTATATGGGGGCTATCCGCAACCAAAGACATCAGTTAGTTTTGGCGCATCACCTTCTCCGCATGCTTTTCATGTTCCCTTAACTGTACCTGCCGTTCATGGGCATTAATCATCCTTTTACAGGAATGGGTAACAACGGAAACAAGCAATAGATGCACAAACGTACATTTTTTATAAAAATTCATTCACTCTTAAGGTATTCTAGTCACTCGAAAAGTTTTTTTCACATATGATATGGTGACTAAATATATACCCACCCCACGGTTCATACTGGCGAAGGCAAGGAGGGTTACAATACTTGAAGGAGAATGAATATACTCACAAGCCGTT
>JAKACS010000328.1 GCA_021821235.1 Bacillota bacterium | reverse complement strand
ATCAGCCGCAGTTAAAAACTGATACTCGCGGGCTTCGTCTGCAGAGGCTGCCACTTTCGCCATCGCAATCGTTTCAAACACTTTATTTGCAATCGCCTGCAAATCGATCGTTACTCCATTGGGAATACTTTCTAAATGTTTAATGTACAATTCTTTATTGCCGCCCCCGCCCGGGATGAGACCAACACCCGTTTCAACAAGCCCCATGTAGGTTTCAGAAGATGCCTGGATATGGGTCGCCGCCAGGCAGATTTCCGCTCCGCCCCCTAAGGTCATCGCAAATGGCGCAGCAACGACTGGTTTTGAACAATATTTAAGCCGCATTCCTGCCTGCTGAAATTGGCGAATGACCATATCAAGCTCATAAACATTGTCATCCTGTGCTTCCATTAATATCATTGCTAGGTTTGCACCTACACAAAAGTTCTTTCCTTGATTGCCAATGACAAGGCCTTTATAATTTTTCTCCACTTCCTCGATTGCAAAGTTGATCATTTGAAGAATGTCGAGCCCAATCGCATTGTTTTGGGAATGGAATTCCAATAAGGCTACGCCATCTCCCATATCCAACAAGCTTGCCCCGCTATTCTTTTTAACCACGCCGTTTTGTTTTTTCAACTGCTCAATCCCGATTGCTTTCGGATTGACTTTTACCGGGAGATAGGTGCCATGATCATAATAATAAAGCTGTCCGTTTTCTTCTTTATAAAAAGAAGGATGACCCTGCTCAAGCATAAGTGTGACCCACTCGGGAATTTCCGCTCCGCTTTCTTTCATTTTTTGCACCGATTTTTCAACACCGATGGCGTCCCATGTTTCAAACGGTCCCATTTCCCAGCCAAAGCCCCACTTCATTGCCCGGTCGATGGAAACAAGATCATCCGCAATCGTGCCAAGCAGTTCGGCAGAATAGAGAAGGACAGGGCTGGAAATATTCCATAAAAATTCCCCGGCACGGTCTTTTGCATAGACAAGCGCTTTTACTTTATTCGCTAATCCTTTTTCTTGCCGGCTCATCTCTATTGCTGCTGTTTTCAGTTTTTTACGCGGTTCATATTCCATCGTAAGCGGATTCAATTCAACAATGTCCTTCCCCTTTTTCAGGAAAAATCCTTGTCCCGCCTTGCTGCCGATCCAGCCCTTACCAAGCATTTCTTTCATGAAAGCTGGTACTTCAAACACCTTCTTTTCATTTCCTTCTACTTGTTCGTAAACGTTATTGGCAACATGGATAAACGTATCCAATCCGACAACATCGAGCGTACGAAAGGTAGCACTTTTCGGACGTCCAATCAAAGGACCGGTAATTGAATCCACTTCACCTACACTATAACCACCCTTGAGCATTTCCTGGAGCGTAACCAACAGTCCGTAAGTACCGATCCGGTTGGCAATAAAGTTTGGCGTGTCCTTCGCGACAACAATGCCCTTACCAAGCACGTCTTCACCAAATTTCTTCATAAACGCAAGCACGTCAGGATCGGTGAATCTTGTTGGAATCACTTCTAAAAGCTTTAAGTAGCGCGGCGGATTGAAAAAATGAGTGCCGAGGAAATGCTTTTTAAAGTCTTCCGATCTACCTTCAGCCATGGCTTCAATCGAAATTCCAGACGTGTTGGAGCTGACGATGCTTCCCGGCTTACGGAACCGATCGACTTTTTCAAACACTTGTTTTTTTACATTCAGATTTTCCACAACCACTTCAATGATCCAATCCACTTCTGTTAACCGACTCATATCGTCTTCAAGATTTCCCGCTTCAATGAGAGAAAGATTCTGCTTTGTTGTCAACGGTGCAGGCTTTTGTTTTAAAAGTTTTTGAAGTGAAAGAGTGCTAATACGGTTGCGTACGGGCGTATCCTTTAATGTGAGCCCTTTTGCTTTTTCCTCTTCAGTCAACTCAAACGGTACAATATCTAACAACAATGTCGGTATGCCGATATTCGCCAGATGGGCTGCGATCCCTGACCCCATCACCCCCGAACCAATAACGGCAGCTTTTTTAATAAAACGGTTCAATTTTTCCTCTCCCTTCACTTTTTTTGAATGAATACTCATTCATTTTTCTTTCAAAAAAAATTTCCTGCTGAAAGATGTTCATTGATACTTTAACTATAAAATATTTTAACTATTTACGCAATCATTCATTGCTGAAAATTTAGAAAAATGTTTCTTCTATAACGTAAGCTTTGAATGGAGAAAATAGTAATCGAGGTGAGATGAATGGGTAAAATGAAAAAAAATCCATCGAAAACAGGCATTAGCGCAGCAAGCGTGCAAGGCAATGCCGGTCCGACTGTTGAAAATGCAGGCGGCGGCAAAAGAAACAGCCAAAACAATCAATATAAAAAATAGCAGGAGGGAATCAACCCTCCTATTTTTTTATAATCCCTTTTAAAACAAAGGCAACGTTAGCCGGCCGCTCTGCTAACCGGCGCATAAAGTATCCGTACCAGTCTGTTCCAAATGGAACATAGACCCGCATTTTATAGCCCTCTTTCACCAGTTCCAGCTGCCGTTCCGGACGGATGCCATACAACATTTGAAATTCAAACTGATCATTTGGAATCGTGTATTCTTTGACGAGTTTCTTTGTATAGTCAATGATCGCCTCATCATGGGTGGCAATCGCTGTAAAGTTTCCGTTTAATAAATGCAGTTTGATGATTTTTTTGTAATTCTCATCGACGTCTTTTTTATCAGGAAAGGCCACCTCTGGAGATTCTTTATAGGCTCCTTTTACAAGCCTGAGATTGGGTTCAAATTCATTTAAATCCTCAACATCCCGCTCGGTTCGGTACAAGTAAGCCTGTAAGACGGTTCCAACATTGTCATATTCGATTTTCAGCTGTCGAAAAATATCGAGCGTTTTTTGGCAGCGGGTGAAATCTTCCATATCAATGGTGACGAACACATTGTTTTCTTTTGCCGCATTAAGAATCCGCCTCATGTTTTTCATAACCAGTTCATCGGAAATATCAAGCCCCATCGAGGTCATTTTTAACGAAAGCTGTGAATTTAATTTTTCTGTGCCGATTGCTTTAATCGCTTCGATTGATTGGTTGGTGCGTTCGATCGCTTCCGCTTCATTGTCAACAAATTCACCAAGATAATCAATCGTTACACCAAGCCCTTTGCGGTTCAGCTCCTTAATCACCTCAATCGCCTGGCCAATGGTTTCCCCGGCAACAAAGCGTGATGCGCCGAAGCGAAGTCCGTATTTCTTTGCAGCTCTTGTCAGCGCTTTATTTTTTGATAAAAATAAGAAGAAATTTTTTAGTGTCTGCTCCATTCTGTTTCTCCTCCATGTAACCGTTTTCAACTAATCGCAAAATAGCTGCTATCCCACTTGTATTTTACCACCTCAATTGTTTTTTGAATATAATATATATTTCATCCTATTCCTTTTGCAGCTGCATTTTGCATAAAGTTTTGTCTTTTTAGGGACTCTAAATGCGTACATGTTTTTAAAACAGGAGGGGTAAAAATGCAACAGCAGCAAAATTTTCAAGCACAAAATCTGCAAGGGATGGTACCACAGCCCCCGGGAGTCATTTCTACAAAAGATTCCCTTTATTTAACCGACATGATGTCCTGGAATTTACTTGCATCCAAAAAAGCTCATTTCTATGCGAGCCAATGTCAGGATCAGCAGCTAAAAGCAGAGGCCGAAAAGTGCGGCCAGATGCACCAGCGTCATTATGAAAAATTGCTTGGCCATTTGAACGAGCATATAAATCAACAACAGCCGCTCAATAATATGCAATAAAGGAGACGTTAACGTCATGAACCAAAACCAGCAAAAGATTCAGAATCCGGAAACCCAAGTACCGAAAACGCCGCAAATGAATGAACGTGATTTTATTAATGATTTGCTAACGACGGAAAAATATATGACCACTTCTTATACAATGGCCCTGCATGAGGCAAGTCATAAAGGCTTATACGATGACTTAATGACCATTTTTACCGAAACCCAAAACAGCCAACGCGACCTTTATAATTTAATGTTTCAAAAAGGCTGGTATGCGATTGAAGCAGCTGACCAGCAAAAACTGCAACAATCCTACCAGCAGTTCCAAGGATATACAAATCAACTACCCTATGGTGGCGGGAATTTACAATAATGAAAAAAACGGAAGCATGGCTTAAATGTCTGCTTCCGTTTCGTTTTTTGACCGATTTTTCTCGTTTAATGTTTTGATTTCGGCAATGATCACTTTCATTTCATTTTTTGCATTGGGATAGAGACCATTCCAATGCTTGGCAAGAGCCGGCATGGTTTTGGCAATATGGGTATACAGCGCCCATATTTTCACCTTTTCTGTTATTTCCTTGCTGCTGTCGCCAACAAGGAGCTCACTGTATTTTTCCAACAATGCTTCAAACTGTTGAACGAATTGATCATTCATCACTTTTACCTTCTTTCGCGTAATTGCTGCAGTGGCAATATATAACAACCAACGTTTGCCGCTTGGAAATTACCTTATGTTGTCGTAGAAAACATATATTTTTTATAATGATACCGGATTGAAAAAATCAAGCCAAGTGCAAGCATATTGGCCATTAATGAGCTTCCGCCGTAACTGATAAACGGCAGCGGAATCCCGGTGATCGGTAAGAGACCAATGGTCATTCCAATATTCTGGAACACATGGAACGTAATCATGCTAATGACCCCAACACATAGATACGTATAATACTCGTTTTTTGTCTCCATTCCCACTTTCGTAATATGGTATATCAGCAGAAAGAAAATGCTGATTAATACGCTGGCGCCAATAAAGCCGAACTCTTCCCCCACCGTCGTAAAAATAAAATCGGTATGGCTCTCCGGCAAGTATACATCACGATGGCCATACCCCTTGCCGCTTGTTTCTCCAGAACCGATTGCCAGCAGCGCCCTTGTAAGCTGATACCCGGTTGTACTTTGATTATTATAAGGGTCGAGCCATGAA
>JAKACS010000327.1 GCA_021821235.1 Bacillota bacterium | reverse complement strand
AAAAAATGGATAAGCCGATTCTGCTTATAACCCATAATTTATTACAGGCACAGAAGCTTTATGACGATCTTGTCAATCTAGTAGGCGAGGATGAAGTTTTTCTCTATCCAGCAAATGAATTGATTGGAGCGGAAATGAGCGTTGCCAGTCCCGAATTGCGTGCACAGCGGATCGAGGCATTAAATCATTGGTGCAAAAAAACGAGCGGGATTGTGATTGCACCGATTGCTGGCTTACGAAAAATGATCCCGCCAAAAGCGGTATGGCAGCACTATCAGCTTACATTAATAGTTGGAAGTGACCTTAACGTAGAAGAACTGCTCCGTACATTAATTGAAATGGGCTATGTGCGAACTGAAATGGTTGCAACGCCCGGGGAATTCAGTGTTCGCGGAGGAATAATTGATATTTATCCGATTACAGAAACGGATCCAATCAGAATTGAGTTATTTGACACCGAAATTGACTCCATTCGTTCCTTTTCTCTCGATAATCAACGCTCGAAAGAAAAACTGTCGGAAATTTCAATTGGTCCTGCCTCGGAAGTTTTGCTGAATGAACAAAAGTTGCATCTTCTTGCCGAGAAATTGCAAGCTGGATTGGCAGCTAGTCTAAAAAAGATTCATAATGAAAAGGCAAAAATTCAGCTTTCGCAAAATATCAGCAGTGAAATTGAACAACTAAAGAATGGACAAAAGCCTGAGCAAATCTTTAAATATTTGGGAATGGTCTATGAGACATCTCATAGTTTGCTAGATTATTTGCCGAAAAATGGCTTGATTGTTGTCGATGAAATAAGCAGAGTTCAGGAAATGAGCGATTCTCTCGATAAGGAGGAAGCGGAGTGGTATACAT
This sequence comes from Bacillota bacterium, assembly GCA_021821235.1. The sequence goes on along the minus strand of JAKACS010000327.1, from coordinate 4,104 downwards.
CCCTTCTTGGAGAAGGAAAAATCATCCATGATTTGAAGATCTCCCACGAGCTATACAGCCTAACCCATCGGAATTCTTATCCGCTTCTTTATTTGTCTTTATTTCTTCGTCACGTCGCAAACACAAATCCGCAAAATATTATCAATATGTCCTGCAAACAAATGCAAAACTTCCATGGACAAATGCATCTGTTAAAAGCGGAAGTGGAGCGCTGGAAAAAAGGGCATTATACAGTTTTGTTTTTAGGAGCTGACGAAGAACGCGTGAAAAAGCTGGAGCGCGTTTTGGAAGATTATGATATTGAAGCAGTCCCGTTCCATTCTGATGGCACTCAGCTTCAGCTGGGAAATGTGCAAATCTTACAAGGAACATTGCATACTGGTTTTGAATTGGCGATTCAAAAAGTAGCAATCATTACGGAAGAAGAGTTGTTTAATAAGCGCATTAAAAAAAGCAGCCCGCGCCAGAAGCTGTCAAATGCTGAAAGAATCAAAAGCTACTCGGAATTGCGTATTGGCGATTACGTTGTGCATGTAAACCATGGGATCGGAAAGTACTTAGGGATTGAAACTCTTGAAATTAACGGGATTCATAAAGATTATCTTCATATTCGTTATCAAGGATCTGACAAATTGTATGTACCGGTTGAACAAATTGATCTTGTGCAAAAATATGTAGGATCAGAAGGAAAAGAACCGAAAATTTACAAGCTTGGCGGCACCGACTGGAAACGAGTTAAGAAAAAGGTACAATCCTCTGTTCAAGATATTGCTGATGACTTGATTAAACTATATGCAGAGCGCGAGGCAGCGGTAGGTTATGCTTTTTCTCCGGACGGTGATTTGCAGCGGGAATTTGATGCATCATTTCAATATCAGGAGACAGAAGATCAGCTTCGCTCCATTCAAGAAATTAAGCGGGATATGGAGAGGCCGCGGCCAATGGATCGCTTGTTGTGCGGCGATGTTGGCTATGGCAAAACAGAAGTGGCGATTCGTGCGGCATTTAAGGCCGTCGCAGATGGAAAGCAGGTAGCCATCCTTGTTCCGACAACGATTTTGGCTCAGCAGCACTATGAAACATTGAGGGAGCGTTTTCAAGATTATCCCGTTACAATCGGCTTACTTAGCCGCTTTCGGACAAAAAAGCAGCAAACGGAAACCATTAAAGGTCTAAAAGCTGGAACCGTTGATATTGTGGTCGGCACCCATCGGCTTCTTTCAAAGGATATCGTCTATCATGACCTCGGCTTGCTGGTTATCGATGAAGAACAGCGTTTTGGGGTAACACATAAGGAAAAAATTAAAAAGCTAAAAACCAATGTTGATGTCCTGACACTGACTGCAACGCCGATTCCAAGGACACTACACATGTCGATGCTCGGAGTGCGTGATTTATCCGTTATTGAAACGCCGCCGGAAAACCGCTTTCCTGTACAGACGTATGTGATGGAGTACAATGGGGCGCTTGTAAGGGAAGCGATTGAGCGGGAGCTTGCACGCGATGGCCAAGTTTATTTTTTATATAATAGAGTCGAAGATATAGAGCGAAAAGCAGAGGAAATTTCCATGCTTGTTCCCGATGCAAGGGTAACGTTTGCCCATGGGAAAATGACAGAAAATGAATTAGAAGCGGCCATGCTGAGTTTCCTTGCCGGAGAGTATGATGTGCTTGTCAGCACAACGATCATTGAAACCGGTGTCGATATTCCGAATGTAAATACTTTAATTGTGTATGATGCCGATAAAATGGGGTTATCACAGCTTTACCAGCTTCGAGGTCGTGTGGGCCGTTCAAGTCGGGTTGCCTATGCCTATTTCACCTATCGGAAAGACAAAGTATTAACGGAAGTGGCAGAAAAGCGTTTGCAAGCGATAAAAGAATTTACTGAATTGGGTTCAGGTTTTAAAATTGCAATGCGTGATTTATCCATTCGCGGTGCTGGAAACTTGCTAGGAGCCCAACAGCATGGCTTTATTGATTCCGTGGGCTTCGATCTTTACTCACAAATGTTAAAAGAAGCTATTGAAGAAAGAAAGGCGGATTTGAAAGTCGAAGTGAAACCGTCTGTTGAAATTGATTTAGAAATTGACGCCTATATCCCTGACAGCTATATCAAAGACGGTCACCAAAAAATTGAGATGTACAAACGATTCAGAGGTGTTGAGAATCTGGAAGAGCTCGAGGAACTTCAAGAAGAGATGCTCGACCGGTTTGGCGACTATCCAGATGAGGTGGCCTATTTATTCCAAATTGCAGAAATGAAGGTGTATGCCTATGCTTCAGGGGTGGAATTGGTAAAACAAAATAAGCAGGAAGTGACAATCTTGTTGAATGAGCAGGCGAGCAGTTTGATCGATGGCCAGCTTCTCTTTAAAATTAGCAATCAGTTTGGAAGAATGGTCAGCCTCGGCATGGATGGAAAAAAACTGAAAATTGTTCTTCATATTAAAGGAACAGAAACAAGCAAGTGGCTCCACGTTGCTTTTGAAATGATCAAAGGATTGCAAACAGCCAGAAAGACGCTAAGTGATTCAATGAAACAATAGATCCAACACTTTTTTGATGATTTTTGAACTTGAGCTTTCAAACGGGTTTAGCACGGAAAATTAAGGGTAATGATACAGTGTCGTTCCTTTTGGTATTTTTCTCCTCAAATGGAATGGTTGTTTATCAAGAGAAAAATATAACGAATACGCATAGAACTTTCCATATGAAAGATACTAAGTTCAACATTGGTGATGTTTACTAGAACTTTCCTTGAATTTCCATATAGTTTAGGAAAGGATAAGCATTGCCAAAGTGATTAAATCATCAGATGAAAGGTAGGCAACGTTGAATGAAAGCAACTGGTATTGTTCGTCGAATCGATGATTTGGGTCGTGTAGTCATTCCAAAAGAGATCCGCAGAACCTTAAGAATCCGCGAAGGGGATCCACTTGAAATTTTCGTAGACCGTGATGGTGAAGTCATTTTAAAAAAATATTCGCCTATCAGTGAATTAGGCGATTTTGCAAAAGAATATGCAGAAGCCCTTTACGACAGCCTTGGGAATCCCGTGCTGATTTGTGACCGGGATGCATACATCGCAGTAGCCGGCAGCTCCAAAAAAGATTATTTAAATAAAAATATTAGCGACATTGTCGAAAAAGCAATGGAAGATCGGAATACTGTGTTAATGAATCAGCAGGAAAATGTTGCATTGGCAGATGGAAGCGAGGAAGCACTTACTGCTTATACGATCGGGCCAATCATTGCGAATGGTGACCCAATTGGTGCAGTGATCATTTTTTCCAAAGACTCAAGCCTTGGCGACGTTGAACAAAAAGCCGTTGAAACCGCGGCCGGGTTCTTGGCAAGACAAATGGAACAATAGCTTTAGAATGATGTGTTAGGGGAAGCAACCATTAGTCCACTTTCAACTTCATCTTCATCTAAAAAGGCAGCGTAATGCTGTCTTTTCTTTTGGAAAGAGTATTCGTATTCTGGCTATGGTATAATACTGTCGAATTGGTATGTTGACGGAATCATTGCTGGTGTTGTTCGTCGAAAGGAGATTGAGATGAAGCCCGTTCGGCAATCAAGAGATTTATTTAAAGGGGCATTTATTTTAACCATTGCGGCACTCATTACAAAAATATTAAGTGCCATTTATCGTATACCGTTTCAAAATATTGTTGGTGATGTTGGTTTCTATATCTACCAGCAAGCCTATCCGTTTTACGCAATCGCTGTTACACTGGCAACAACGGGTTTTCCAGTCGTTATCTCCAAACTATATGCTGAAGCCGAAGCGCGCCGGGAAAATGAAAGTGAAGAGCGGCTGTTTTTGATCTCATTTTTATTTTTGCAGTTTTTGGGAGTTGCTTGTTTCGTTATTCTTTTCGCCGGAGCTGGCGAAATTGCCGGATGGATGCATGATTCCGAGCTTGCAGTCCTTTTAAAAGTAATTTCATTCATCTTTTTGCTTTTTCCGCTGACTTCGTTATTAAGGGGATATTTCCTTGGAAGAGGATGGATGTTTCCGACAGCTGCCTCGCAAGTCAGTGAACAAACGATACGGGTACTCACCATTCTGATTCTATCATTTTATCTAACAAAGAA
>JAKACS010000326.1 GCA_021821235.1 Bacillota bacterium | reverse complement strand
TGTAAAATAGACAATTGCGAGGAGGAAATAGTATGGAGGCAATTTCCATTGGTTTATTTGGCTTAGGTACAGTTGGGACTGGAGTCGTACGTATTATCGAAAGCCATCAAGATAAATTAATGCACCAGGTTGGCTGCCCGGTTATAATCAAAAAAATCCTTGTAAAAGATGTAGCAAAACCGCGCTCGGTTGATTGTGATCATCAGTTACTAACAACGAATCCGGAAGAGATTTTGTACGATCCGGAAATCGATGTCGTCATTGAGGTAATGGGCGGAGTCGCTGAAACAAAAGATTTGCTGTTAAAAGCATTAAAAGAAGGAAAACACATCGTTACCGCGAATAAGGATTTAATGGCTCTTCATGGCTCAGAGCTGCTCACTGCGGCATCGGAAAACGGCTGCGATTTGTTTTATGAAGCAAGCGTTGCCGGCGGAATTCCGATTTTACGAGGGCTAGCAGATGGTCTGGCTTCCGACCGGATCACAAAAATGATGGGGATTGTCAACGGCACAACCAATTATATTTTAACCAAAATGAACACGGAAGGGCGTGCCTATCAAGAGGTGTTGAAAGAAGCGCAGGAGCTTGGCTTTGCGGAAGCAGATCCGACATCGGATGTTGAAGGACTGGATGCCGCAAGAAAAATGGCGATCCTCGCAACGCTTGGATTTTCGATGAAAATTGACCTCGATGATGTCGGTGTCAGCGGCATTTCCCAAATTACGGAAGAAGACTTGCGCTATGGCCGGCAACTCGGCTATACAATGAAGTTGATCGGGTACGCGCATCGTGAAGGTGAAAAAGTGGAAGTAAGCGTCCAGCCGACATTTTTACCTGATACGCATCCGCTTGCCTCTGTTCAAAATGAATACAATGCCGTTTATGTTTACGGAGAGGCCGTCGGAGAGACGATGTTCTACGGGCCTGGCGCCGGCAGCCTGCCAACGGCTACCGCTGTTGTTTCAGATTTAGTCGGAATCATGAAAAATTTACGCCTTGGTGTAAATGGACGCAGTGCAGTGACACCGCAATTTCCCAAACATTTAAAGGATCCGTCTGAAAGGTTTGCAAAATACTTCATTCGCCTCCATGTGCAAGATGAAGTTGGGGTGTTTGCCGATATTACCGCAGTATTTGCCGAGTTTGGCGTCAGCTTTGAAAAAATCTTGCAGCTTCCGGTGAAGAAAAACGAGGTAGCTGAAATTGTGCTTGTCACGCATCACGCATCACTCACAAACTACGAACATATTTTACAGCAGTTAAATGATATGCAAGCAGTCAAACAAATTAAAAGTTCATATCGAGTTGAGGGGAATTCACGATGAGATGGCCAGGATTACTTGAAGCATATAAAGAATTTTTACCGGTAAACGATCAAACACTAAAGCTGACTTTAAATGAAGGAAATACACCGCTTATTAAGTTGGAACATATTTCAAAACAGTGGGGTGTCGAGCTGTTTGTGAAGGTAGAAGGGGCCAATCCAACCGGTTCGTTTAAAGACCGCGGCATGGTAATGGCTGTTGCGAAAGCCGTTGAAGAAGGCAGCAATACCGTGATTTGTGCCTCAACCGGCAACACAAGCGCATCGGCTGCCGCCTATGCAGCTCGAGCTGGCTTAAACTGCATTATTGTGATTCCAAATGGGAAAATTGCCCTTGGGAAATTGGCACAGGCGATGATGTACGGGGCAGAAATCATTTCGATCGATGGCAACTTCGACCAGGCGCTGAAAATGGTACGGAAAATAAGTGAAGAAGAGCCGGTCACATTAGTCAATTCAGTTAATCCATTCCGGCTTGAAGGACAAAAAACAGCGGCGTTTGAGGTTTGCGATCAATTAGGAGACGCGCCGGATATACTGGCCATTCCAGTCGGTAATGCCGGAAACATCAGTGCCTATTGGAAAGGATTCAAAGAATATGCACAGAAAAAAGGCACGGGGCTTCCGAAAATGTACGGCTTTGAGGCTTCGGGTGCAGCTGCGCTTGTGCACAACCGCGTTTTTGAAAATCCGGAGACGATTGCCACTGCGATCCGCATTGGTAATCCGGCCAGCTGGAATCTTGCTGTCAATGCGGTGAATGATTCGGAAGGCTTGTTTGATGAAGTCAGTGACGAAGAGATTTTAGCCGCGTATAAAAAATTGGCTTCCGAAGAAGGCGTTTTTGCGGAACCTGCTTCTTGCGCGTCGCTTGCTGGCGTGTTTAAAAGTCTGCAAAAAGGAAAAATTGCAAAAGGCACAAGAATTGTTGCTGTTCTCACTGGAAACGGCTTAAAAGATCCTGACACAGCCATCAATACAAGTTTGATTAAACCGGTGCAGCTACCGAACGATGAGAAGAAAGTAGCGGAGCATATTAGGGGAGTTGTCAGGAATGATCCCAAATGAGCGCTATATTATCAAAGTTCCGGCAAGTAGCGCCAATCTCGGACCGGGATTTGATTCCATTGGCATTGCGGTGGACTTATTTTTAACATTAGAGGTAGAGCAGGCGGCGGAATGGAGCTTTCACACGGAAAATGAAGAGTTAAGTCAATTTCCAAGCGGCGAAGACCATTTCATTTGTCAAGTTGCACAAAAAACTGCGGGGAAATTTGGGGGGAGCCTGCACCCTTGTAAAGTCAAAATGGAAAGTGACATTCCGCTCGCTAGGGGGCTTGGCTCTAGTGCAGCTGCGATTATTGCTGGAATTGAGCTGGCCGATCTGGCGGCTGGCCTTGGGTTAACGAAGCAGGAAAAACTGGAGATTGCCACTGACATGGAAGGGCATCCGGACAATGTTGGCGCCTCTCTATATGGAGGCCTCGTCGTCGGCTGCTATCAGCAGGATCAAGTCGATCTTCTCTCGTTTTCTAATTTGCAATTTGAGCTGGTTGCGCTGATTCCGCGGGAAATTTTGCTGACAAAAGAATCGCGAAAAGTGCTGCCGGATGTTTTTTCGTACAGTAAAGCGGTGCAAGCTTCAGCGACGGCCAATTTGCTTGTTGCGGCATTGCTGTCGGAAAATTGGGAGATTGCTGGGAAAATGATGCGGCTTGATCATTTTCATCAGCCGTACCGAAAACCATTGATTCCTTTTTATGGAGTAGCAGAAAAAAGGGCGCTTTGCGGAGGAGCCTTTGGGGTTGCGTTAAGTGGCGCGGGACCAACGCTGCTTTGTTTTGCGGAAAAGGGACAAGGCAAAGAACTGGCAAAAGAGCTGCAAAGTGAGTTTCCGCAAATGCAAGCGAAGCTGCTGCAAATTGAAAATCATGGCAGCATCGTTTGCAAATTAGAAGAAGCAGTGTAACTATGCGATTCTAAAGGTCCGTCATTTATGGCGGGCCTTTGGCCATTCGGCTCGGTAAATGGTAGAAAATATATACAAGAGATTTCATTCGACCGATTTTCGTTCGCTTACATATGGGTTGTTTAGAACGCGGGAAACGGTTGCGATCGATACGCAGCTTTCATTGCGATTTCGCGGATAGTTGTCATTTCAAGCGCTTCCTCTTTATCTTTTAAAAAAATAAAATGGTTTTACTTTCATGCAAGAAAGGTCTATATTTTTACTATTAGAAATATGAAAAGGCAAGTGGAGGGGAATACCATGAATGTTGTTGCTTCCAAAAAAGTTCAAAGCATGACGGCTAGTATTTTTCAAGAGGTGGCTGACCGAAAACTTGAAGCTATCAAAAGAGGAATGGATGTCATTGATTTAAGCGTAGGGAGTCCGGATTTTCCCCCGCCTTCCTATGTCGTTGATGCGCTCGTAAAGCACGCGATGGATCCAACAAAGTATGGTTATACCCTTCGGGGGACGGCCGAATTTCATGAGGCGGTTTGTTATTTTTATAAACAGCGCTATGGGGTTGATTTGGAGCCGGAGGGGGAAGTGCTCCAACTCATGGGGTCGCAGGATGGTCTTTCCCATTTGGCAACGGCATTTATCAATCCTGGCGAATATGTACTCGTTCCGGATCCGGGATATCCGATCTATGAAGAAAATGTCATTTTAGCTGGCGGAAATCTTTATCCGATGCCACTAGTAGAGGAAAATCAATTTTTGCCAAAATTAGACGAAATCCCGGAAGAAATTTTAGCAAAAACGAAAATGATGATTCTTAGCTATCCGGGGAATCCGGTGACGGCTTTGGCTGACCGCGCTTTTTTTGAAAGGGTAGTGGCCTTTGCAAAAGAGCATACGATTTTGGTCGTCCACGATTTTGCCTATTCAGAGTTGATTTTTGATGGAAATCCGCAAATTAGCTTTATGTCGGTTCAGGGTGCTAAAGAAGTTGGCATTGAATTTAATTCTTTATCGAAGACGTTTAACATGGCGGGCTGCCGGATCGGCTATGTTGTGGGCAATTCACAAGCATTGGCCATTTTGGGCTCTTTAAAGGGGCATGTGGACTATGGCGTCTTTTACCCGATTCAAAAAGCAGCTGCGGCGGCGCTTACTTCCGATTTTACTGCCCTTCAAAAGCAAGTGGAAGAGTATCAGGTCCGCCGTGATACGTTCATTTCGGGTTTGGTAAAAAGCGGTTGGCAAGTGGCCAAATCACCGGCAACGATGTTTGTGTGGGCAAAAATTCTTGCTGGTTGGACATCACGCCAATTTGCTTTTGAATTAATTGACAAGGCTGGGGTGGCAGTTGTTCCTGGTGATGCATTTGGAAAACTTGGGGAAGGCTATGTTCGAATTGCACTGGTGCAGCCGAAAGAACGGCTTGAGGAAGCTGCCAGCCGCATTCACGAATTTCTTTTTCAACACGCCGAATAAGTTGTTTAGGATTCTAAAAAAACAGGTATGAACATATAACAATAAAAAAGACCTTCCAGGAAGGTCTTTTCAATTTGGATATGAAAGAAGGTAGTGAATTTGCCAAGTGGGCTGCACCAAGTTGTATTGGATCTTCCGATTGAAGTCGTTTGGAATTTTGTGAAAGATATGGATCATTGGGCGCCGCTCG
>JAKACS010000325.1 GCA_021821235.1 Bacillota bacterium | reverse complement strand
GCTTTTTTTCCTGCAGGTTCATCAGCTCCCTCTTCAAAAAAAAGATTTTGCCACTGTTTTTTTAACTCGTTTAGGTGTACAAGGTGATTTTTAATGTCTTGGAAATACTGGGTGTTATAAAATATGCCGGATATCGATTGCTCATACGCTTCGGTTGTGCTTAATAATTCGCTTGCTACCTGAACAGCGTCTGAAACGAGCTGATACAGTTTATCATAAATGCCTGAAATTACTGGGTCATTCCATTCGGCAATCGCTGTCAATTTTTTCTTGAATGCTATCAAATGATCCTCTGATTCCTCCAGAAATATGCGGCAAACTTGAATATATTCCTCAGCAATTTTCTTTTTAGCTGTCCGATTATCCGATTCTCTAATTGGTGGGAAACGAAGAAGATTAAAAAGATTTTTTTCCTTTTTCCATTCGTATTGCGTTAAAAACCGCATCGTCTCCAGGTTGTTCGGATCCAATTCAAAAGCTTTTTCCATCCAGGCAACAGTAAGAGAGTCTAATTTGCCGTTTCCAATTCTTGATAAGGCTGCGATTGTTAGCAGCTTTGATTGCTTTTTCGGATCATGTTTTACTGCGCTTAAATATGTAAACAAGCCACTTTCATCTTTGATTTTTCCATCATTGGCTAATTCAGCTTCCCATTGTTGCAGCCGTTGATCAAATTCTTTTTGGTTCACCATTCATCACTTCTTCATCAAAATTTCCCCTTCTATCTTACCATAGAAGCCTGCAAATGATGAAATTGTTCATTCAAAAGACCAGCCTTCCTTCCAAACGTACAGGAAAACTGGTCTTTACCTTGATTATTCGTATTGATTGTTCGCATTTGCTTCGTCTTTTACTTCCGATCGCATCGCGTCAATGCTTTCTCGGCGGCGCTCGTTTTTAGCCTCAATTTGCTGACGCTGTTCGCTACTGTCAGTAAACTGCATAGATTCTTCAGCTTCATCGATATTTTCAATTGTATTGTGGATCATTTCTTGAAGTTTTTCAACATTATCACTTCGATCATCCGGATTTGGCTTGTGGCGATTTTCCATCAAAAATCACTTCTTTCATAGGTAATGGGTACAAAAATAGTTTGTAACCGACCCGGCTAAAATATCACAGAAAAAAGTGGTTTTTCATGAATGAGCAAGTAAAAACTTTAAGCACAAAAAATAGACCCACTGCAAAAGCAGCAAGTCTTTTTCTGACTATTCTCCTTTAGTCTGGATGACTTGGGCGTGTTTTCCCGATGTATCCTGCATCTTTTTTCCATTGTTTCCGCTAAATCCTCTTGGCTGGGTACCAATATGGCTTGGTACAAAGTGCTTGGAATCTTTTTTCGGATTGCTCATTCCCATCCCTCCTCTTTCTGTATTGTGTGCAAAAAAAGGCGGGATATGAATGGTAAACAATGTGATTATTCTGCTTTTCCCAACCGTTTTTCTTCTAAACGCTGTTCAATCTTTTCCATAGCGGCACGATCTTTCATAAGCTGTAATTTATTTTCTGATACCAGTTCTGCAAATGAACGTTTTCTAGGTTTTCTCATCTGAATATCACCTTCCTTACTACCTATTGTATCAGTTATTATGCCCGGTAGCGCTTGCAATTATTACAACTTTTTGAAAATTAACAGTGTTTCTATATTCTTAAAGTAAAAAACATGCTCATTTTTTTATTTTTGACCATATGAAAAACAGGCTGATTCAGCTCAGCCTGTTGGAAGTTTTCTAGCGCCAGCTTTTGTTAAAAAGAGCTTTGAGCGCCAAATATAAAATAACAAAGGAAAAAATGACAATGGCGAGAACGCCAATAATTTGGAAAAAGGGCTGTAGTTCTGGAACAAATGACACCGGCGGTAGTTTGAGTAAAGAAAAACCAGCAAAAATAGCCGCAAGAAATAAGAAAACAAGCGAATTCATTTTCGTATCCCTCCTTTGGGATAGTATATGTGAACTATCCACTATAAGCATAGGGAAAATGACCAAAAATTTAAAAATTCGCCATGTTCCTATGAACATGGCGAAAAACAACATGTATTAAGCTTTAAGCTTTTCACGAAGTACCATTGGCAGTATGCCGCCATGGCGATAGTAATCAATTTCCACTTCAGAATCGAAGCGAACAAGCACTTCAAACTCTTTTTTGTTACCATTTTCGTCTGTTGCCGTCACTTTAACAAAATCACGTGGTTTAACAAATTCGTCAACTTGAACATCAATGATTTCTTTTCCAGTTAATCCAAGGGTTTCGGCATTTTCTCCTTCTTTGAATTGAAGCGGAAGTACACCCATTAAGACGAGATTTGACCGGTGAATTCTTTCAAAGCTTTCTGCAATAACGGTTTTAATTCCCAAAAGGTTTGTACCTTTTGCAGCCCAATCACGGGAAGATCCCATGCCATAGTCTTTTCCGGCAAGTACGGCAAGTCCTGTACCGTTTTCTTTGTATTTCATGCAAGCATCATAAATCGAAGTGACTTCACCTGTAGGCCAATAAGTAGTAAAGCCGCCTTCAGTCCCAGGTGCGATTTGGTTGCGAATACGAATATTTGCAAACGTTCCGCGCATCATGACCTCGTGGTTGCCGCGACGCGATCCATAAGAGTTAAAGTCGCGCGGTTCAACCCCTTTTTCAAGCAGGTATTTACCAGCAGGTGTATTTTTGCCAATTGCTCCAGCCGGAGAAATATGGTCCGTTGTAACCGAATCACCAAATTTGCCAACGACGCGTAAGCCTGCTAATGGCTTTACTTCATCTGGATTCGGTTGCAGTCCTTCGAAGAACGGCGGGTTTTGAATATACGTTGAATCAGCGTCCCATGTATAGAGCGGCTCATTGCTTGTTTTAATTTCATTCCAACGTTCATTATCACTAAAGACATTCTCATACTCTTTGCGGAATAGTTCTGGCGTTACAGTCTTTTTCACCACATCGTTTACTTCAGCGGTAGACGGCCAGAGATCTTTGAAAAAGACATCCTTGCCGTTTTTATCTTTTCCAATTGGCTCAGAAGCAAAGTCGATATTGACCGTTCCTGCAAGTGCGTATGCAACAACAAGCGGCGGCGAAGCCAAATAATTGGCTTTTACAAGCGGATGAATCCGGCCTTCAAAGTTTCGATTCCCTGAGAGAACGGATGTAACAAGTAAATCGTTATCTGCAATCGCTTTTTCAATTTCTTCTTTTAATGGTCCAGAGTTTCCAATACAAGTTGTACAGCCATATCCTACAAGGTTGAAACCGATCTGCTCGAGGTATGGAAGCAGGCCGGAATCACGAAGATAGCCAGTTACTACTTTTGATCCTGGAGCCAGAGAGGTTTTTACATATTTCGGAACTTCCATTCCCAGTTCAACTGCTTTTTTCGCCACAAGTCCAGCACCGACGAGTACATATGGGTTGGACGTATTGGTGCAGCTCGTAATCGCAGCAATTGCAACGGCTCCTGTTTTCATTACCGTTTGGTCGCCATTATAGAACGTCACCGCTGCATCTTTTTCAATTTCATCTACCTTCAATCCAAATCCTTGGTTGCCTTGTGGTGCAGAAATTGCATCATTAAATGCTTGCTTCATTTTTGAAAGCGGAATTAAATCCTGCGGACGTTTTGGCCCGGAAAGATTTGCTTCAATGGCAGCAAGGTTGATTTCAACAACATCTGTATACACAGGTTCTTCATTCGGATTGAAGAACAAACCGTTTTCTTTGCAGTATTGTTCAACTACTTGAATATGATCTTCAGGTCGTCCTGTTAAGCGCAAATAGGCAAGAGATTCTTCATCAATTGGGAAAAATCCGCACGTTGCTCCATATTCAGGTGCCATGTTTGCAATGGTAGCCCGATCCGCAAGCGGCAGAACGGAAACCCCCGGCCCGAAGAATTCAACAAATTTGCCGACAACTCCTTTGCTGCGAAGAACTTGCGTTACTTTCAAGGCAAGGTCGGTTGCAGTCGTTCCGTTTGGCAATTCTCCAACCAACTTAACGCCAACTACTTCAGGAACAGGGAAATAGGAAGGCTGACCAAGCATTCCTGCTTCTGCCTCAATTCCGCCAACACCCCAGCCAAGGACACCGAGACCATTGATCATCGTCGTGTGGGAATCTGTTCCAACAAGCGTATCAGGATAGGCTTCAAATTCTCCATTCTCATTTTCGGCAACATGGACAACATCAGCCAAATATTCCAAGTTTACTTGGTGGACAATACCAGTTGCCGGCGGTACAGCACGGTAATTATTGAACGCTTTTTGTGCCCAGCTTAAGAATTGATAACGTTCAGCATTGCGCTGAAATTCAAGATCCATATTCGCTTTTAATGAATCTGGTGTTCCATAAAGGTCAACCTGGACAGAGTGGTCAATGACAAGGTCAACGGTTTTTTCGGGATTGATTTTGTCCGGGTCTCCCCCCATATCCGCCATCGCTTTTCGAAGTGATGCAAGATCAACGACTGCCGGTACACCTGTGAAATCTTGGAGAATCACTCGGGACGGTTTAAACGGCACGTCGACCTCTTTCAATTCGGCAGTTCCCCATTTTGCTAAATTTTCAACATGCTCTTTTGTAATTACCCGGCCATCATATTGCCGCAATACTGATTCAAGTAAAACTTTTACGGAATATGGAAGCTTGGAAATTTTTCCAATCCCCGCTTCTTCAAGTGCGCTCAAACGAAAATAGTGATAGCGTTTACCGTTCTGTTCAAAAAAAGTATGCGCGTTAAAAACATCGTTTTTTACCATATAAAAACCCCCCTCAATCGTCATAATAAAACAAATAAACCCAAAAGTCGAAAAGTTTGAATCTTCCCATCCATCCCTACTTTTCTCACAATTCTAATCTTAATACAACAATCGAGATAAGTAAATAACAAGAAAGTTATTGCGTTTGATAAGTTTTTCTTATGAATTTATGAAATTATCCTTTGTAAATGGGATATACGATGATTGTGGCGACTCA
>JAKACS010000324.1 GCA_021821235.1 Bacillota bacterium | reverse complement strand
CTCGCCCATCTTCATGATCGATCCTTTTCCAAATTGCTTTTCTATCTGCTTTAGCGCCATTTCCAAGGCGGCTTGGCGATCATTCATTCGATTGTTCCTCCTTAAAAATTAGTAAAAAATCTTTTGCCGGGAATTCTAGCAATCCTAAAATCCTACTATTACTATAACTGCTTTTCCGCATTTTGTCGAGAAAAAAGACGAACATTCATTCGACTGTTTTGTGTGGAATTTTTAGCCGAAAACTAGTCGATCCAGGTGGAAAAGAGATTTTTTTAAGAGCTATTTCCAGCAAATAACTTGATTTCTCTCGTTTTCTAACAATTTAAAAATACCTTAGGCCACGGTTAGCAGGAATAGGACTATGAAGAGCATTTGATAGATGGACGCGAGGCTAGTAAAGAAAACTCGCCGATTGGCGAGCCTTTGGCGGTTCATGAGGCGTAGTTGCCCTTATGCGTTCAGAATTTATGGATATAAATTCTGATTAGCCAAAAAAATCACAGACCTTAAATACCGGCCTGTGATTTTTTTAAAAGAGTTAGTAAAGAATAACATCCATATTTAACGGAACGAATACGGTTGGCATCACGTGTGCCGGCCAATGCTAATGTTTCTACCACCGCCGGTTTTCCTCTGAACGCGATTCCAATATAAACCGTGCCGACAGGCTTTCCCTCGGCTTCATCAGGACCGGCTACACCGGTAAAGCTAATTCCGATATCAGCATTCAAGAGCATAGCAGCATTCTCCGCCAGCTCGCTCGCACACTGCTCACTCACCGCACCAAAAGCCGCTAATGTTTCTTCCTTTACATTTAGCAGCTTTCGCTTTGCTTCGTTTGTGTAGCAGACAACCCCGCCTGTTAAAATTGCGCTTGTTCCCGGAATCGATGTCATTTCCGCTTGAAACAACCCACCTGTTAAACTTTCGGCTGCAGCAATGGTATAGTTCTGCTCTTTTAACATCCGAACCAATTCGCGAATCAGCGAGGTGTTGTCATAGCCGTAAAGAAATTGTCCAACACGGAAACGAATCTCCTGTTCCGTTTCATCAAGCATCTGTTTGGCAAGATTTTCATCTTGATGCTTTGCCGTCAGTCTTAAGGTTACTTCACCGTCTGCCGCTAGCGGAGCAATGGTTGGATTGGTTTGCTTGTCAATCAAATCTTCAATCTCCGTTTCAAGTGCCGATTCGCCAATGCCAAAAAAACGCAGCACTCTTGAAACGATTTTTTCATGCAAATTTAGCTCTTGAGAAAGTGCAGCCATCCCGTAGTGTAAAAACATCGGCTCCATTTCTTTTGGCGGACCGGGAAGAAGCATGTAGGTATGCCCCTTGGCAGAAAGCAACATTCCAGGCGCCATCCCATGATCATTCGGCAAAACTTGGGAGTCTGCAAGGACAAGTGCCTGCTTGCGGTTATTTTCAGTCATCGGACGGTTGGTTTTTTTAAAATATGCTTCAATCGAACGCATCGCTTCTTCATCAATCACAAGTTTTTTGTGAAGATGGCGAGCAATTGTTTCTTTTGTCAAATCGTCTTTTGTCGGTCCAAGCCCGCCGGTAAAAAGAATGAGATCCGAGCGTTTTTCAGCTATTTCAATGGCGGATTGAAGGCGGCTGGGGTTATCCCCGACAACCGTGTGATAAAACACATCCACTCCAAGGCCTGCCAAGTGCTGTGATAAAAACCGGGCATTTGTATTCGCAATCTGACCTAAAAGCAATTCTGAGCCAACAGCAATAATTTCAGCAGCCACAAACTCAACTCCCTTTATTTTGAATTTCTAAACACATGAACATTTTTAGCAAAATAGTCCCAGCCGGACCAAATTGTAAAAATCAATGCTACCCACAACGCTACTGTAGCAAATGGAAAAGCAACGGCTTGGAAAATAATATTATGCAGAAGCAGTGCAGAGATGGCAACAATTTGGGTCCATGTTTTGATTTTTCCAAGCATGTTGGCGGCGACCACTTCTCCTTCACCTGCCAACAGCAAACGTAAACCAGTGACAGCAAACTCGCGGCTAATGATGATAATGACAATCCATGAAGGTGCATAACCCAGCTCAACTAAAACAATTAAGGCAGCGGAAACAAGAAGTTTGTCCGCCAGCGGATCTAAAAACTTCCCCATATTCGTAACTAAATTGTATTTTCGGGCGTAATGGCCATCAACCCAATCCGTTGCGGAAGCGAAAATAAAAATAAGCGCCCCGACTAAGTGGGTTACCGGGAGATCGGTTCCGAGGAGGTACACCTCTCCCCAATCAAATGGAACAAGCATAATGATCAAAAACAAGGGAATTAATAAAATTCTTGATACGGTTATTTTATTTGGTAAATTCATCGAGCTTTCCTCCAACTAAAGAACTGCACAAAATAAGTTTTTCTATGTACGCTGTTATATCAATTAAAATTCTTGCTCAAGTTTCTCAGAACATGCATGAGAAAAATAGCCATCATTCGATGACTATTTCCCCTTTGAAACAAATCGAATCGTAATGTCTTGCCGTACTTGCTGATTGGGTGGCACCGCATAATCAATTTTTTGATCATTTACATAAACTTCAGCGTCAAGGGTTCTTCCGACCACAATGACAACCTCAGACTCACCCGTTAAATCCTGAACATTCGAAGCTCCAGAATTTAACATTCCTCGAAATACAGAATTTCCTTTTCCATTCTTAATTTCAACCCAAGATTGGCCTTTGGATAAGACTTTTACAACAAATTTATCCGCATTTTTTAGTTCATACGTTGTCTTGAAGCCAGCGCTTTGGACAACATTGATTTCTTGCTTTGGAGCTTCCGGGGTTACGGGAGTACTGCTTGTGCTGTTGTCCTTTTGTTTGTTTGTGTCAGTGCTATTCTTTTTTACTGTTTTGCCAGCACTTGCCGATTTATTGAGATTTTCCGATTTAACAATTTTCGGTTCAGCTTGTCTGTTAACGGACTCTTTTGAACTGCTCCCTGCACGCTGCTGCAGAATATAATAAAGCAACATTGCCGCGCCAATTACCACAACTGCGATGACTACTTTAGGAAGTGCATTCAATATTTTCGATTGGTTTTCTGAAATTGCTCTGCGTGTCTTTACCCTTGAAAGCTGTTCGGGCAAATCCTCGTGAGTTGTTGCCGGGATTTCTCCTTTATACGTTTCAAAAATTTCATCCGCATCAAGCTCTACGGCCTCGGCATATTGTTTAATAAACGCCCGGACGTAAAAGTTTCCCGGCATTGCCAAATAATCCCCTTCTTCAATCCCAACCAAGTACCGTTTCTGTATTTTTGTCATTGATTGTAAATCGTCTAAACTGATTCCTTTGGCTAATCGGGCTTCTTTTAGGCGGTTTCCCAATTCAGTCAACTTCTAACACCTTCCAACATTTCAAAAATCAAAATCGCCAAAATCCGATCCGGAGAACAAATGGTTATTTTCAACAAGGTCATAAGTAATTTCCTCATCGGCATCATTGCGCAACTCAATAATATAGTCAAAATCATCAAGGGTATATTCCGTGTTTTTTACAAAAATATCCGGATGTTCGATCACTTTAATTGCCGGCAAACACATTATCTCCCTCATTAGCTGCTGATGACGTTCGTTGCCTCTTTTGGTCGAAACAATACCGTCAAAAATAAATAAATTGTTGGCATCGTACTCGTCTTCAATCAGTTGATTGCGAATCGTTTGTTTTAAAAGTGTCGAAGAAACAAACAGCCAGCGTTTATTTGCACAAACACTCGCAGCCACAATGGATTCGGTCTTGCCAACCCGCGGCATGCCGCGAATACCAATCAGTTTATGGCCATCTTTTTTAAACAATTCTGCCATAAAATCAACGAGAACACCTAGGTCGTCGCGGACAAAGCGAAACGTCTTTTTGTCATCGGCATCTCTTTGGATATAGCGTCCATGTCTGACTGCAAGCCGGTCGCGAAGTTTTGGCTCACGAAGCTTGATTAGTTTTATTGTATCCATTGTACGCAATATTGACTCGAGCCGGATGATTTGATCGTCGTCTTTCACAAGAATTAACAAACCGCGTCTTCCTTCATCAACACCGTTAATCGTCACAATATTAATCGACATCATTCCAAGCAGAGAAGAAATGTCCCCTAGCAAACCAGGGCGGTTTTTTTGAATCTCATATTCTAAATACCATTCTTTTTTTTTCATAAAAAGCCTCCGCCAACACGAAAAGAAAAATTTTATCCAATTTTAAAAACAAGAAGCGACAAATTTCTTCCGTTTCATTATCTAACCCTTATAATAAATGATTTTGAGCAAAGATGAAAGGAAAAACAAGGGGAACTGGAACATAACGTAGAAAACTTTTAACTAAAGGAGGCAAAAAAGAGGAAAGAACACTTCGAATGAAGTTCTTTCCTCTTTTGGTTTATGTTAATGACTTCCGTTATTTTGAATCAACTTAACCATCATAGTCGCAATCGCATGCCGCTCATTTTCATCTGCAACAGACCAAAGATCGGACAAAACTCTTTGTTGCTCATTTTTAGGGTCTACATTGTTTTGAAGGTAGCCACCGATTTGATACGCAAGATCACCGATTGCTTCTTTGTTCATTCCAGCGTTTTGAGCATGGTGCAGGCGATCAGCAAGGAAATCTTCCCATTGTTTCCAGTTTTCTATAACAGACATGTTTTTATCCTCCTTTTAAAAGTAGTACAAGGATATTTTGCGAAGAGCGGCTGAAAATATGCACTTCTTTTTTGAAAATTTCACTTGAACTTCCTACGAACCGCATTATTAAATGTACCAGCCGCCGTTTACGGCAAGTACTTGCCCTGTGATGTAGGAGGATTCTTCTGAGAGTAAAAAAAAGACACTGTCAGCAATTTCTTCTGGTAAGCCCAGTCTGCCGAGTGGAATTTCCTGGTAGAGCTGATTTATTTCTTCACTAGTGAATTGACTAAGCATCGCCGTGTTAACTGCACCGGGCGCAATAGCATTCACAC
>JAKACS010000323.1 GCA_021821235.1 Bacillota bacterium | reverse complement strand
GATGCCAATCCTAATGTCATTTTTTCATCCGCTCAGGAGGATCAGGAAGGAATTCTTCAAATTTTCAAAAGCCTTTCCACTCATCCTTCCGCTTGGTTTTGTGTAAATGATGGATTTGGCTTCCTTGTCACATCAATATTGCAGCAAAAAGGCTTTAAAGTTCCGGAAGATGCATCCGTTTGCAGCTTTGACAATGGGCAACTTTCACAGCTCTCTGTTCCCAAAATCACGACAATGGATATCGACTTAAATTATTTTGGGAAAAAATCAGTGGAACAACTTTGCTGGCGAATTAAGAACATAGACGAACCCATTCATGAAATCTTACTACCTACAAAACTGATTGTTCGAGATTCTACGGCAAAGCGAAACAACTAAATTGATGGAACAAGCCTATTTTTGCAAAAAAGCAGGCTTGTTTCATCTTTTTTGAAAACACCATGAGTTACAACCGTAAATTCTTCATTTCCGCTGTTCTCCCGCCAAACTTACAACGATACATATAAATGAAAAAAATATCTATTAATCTTAAAGCTCCAGCAAGAATTGATTTAAATTAAAAAGACAATCATGATCTAAATTCCAATATCCTTTTTTAGCGGCCAATCCTACACTGTTAACAATTTCAGGCATGACGGATAAAAATGCCTGACTTTTTGCCTTAGCTAAATTTTTTGGCTGCTTTATATCGTCAATTAATGCGACACAATGTATTAACGATTCCACACAATACATAACGGGATGTTCAGCCTGAGTCCTTAAGCATAGATCTTCTAACATTCCATTTTCTAAATCACCCGACATAATAAAATTCCCACCTTTAATTCTTCACCTTTATTAAAAGAACAAACACCTCTTTGCAATGTTCAGTTGCACTTCTAATCTATAATTTTTCATTAATCAAATTTATGAAAATTACGTGTACCACTTTGTGACCAAGCGAAAACAATTATCTAGACACCAAAAAGGGGATCGTCCCCCTTTGTTCCCTAAACTTTAAACCTCCGAATTAAATATTGCAGTTCTTCTGCCATTTGGGCAAGGGACGATGCTGAGGCCGCGATTTCCTGTATGGATGCCAGTTGTTGTTCGGTTGCAGCGGAAACATCTTGGGTTTCTCCAGTTGTATGCTTGGCAATCTCCTCGATCCGATTGACAATTTCAACAACCTCTTCGGCACCGCCCGCTGTTTCTTGAATCGACACTGAAACCTCTTGGAATTGAGTGATTACCCGGTTGACAAATTGATCCATTTGATCGAAGGCATCTCCTGCTTTTTGAACAAGAACAATTCCTTTCTCCACCTCAGTTGATCCTTTATCCATTGACCGTACTGCTTTGTTTGTGTCCTCTTGAATTGATGTGATTAATTGTCTAATCGTCTCTGTCGACTGCGAGGATTGCTCCGCTAATTTGCGGACCTCATCGGCGACTACGGCAAAACCTTTTCCATGCTCCCCAGCTCTTGCCGCTTCGATTGCCGCATTTAAGGCTAAAAGATTGGTTTGCGCCGCAATATCCGAGATCACATCAATAATCTGGTTAATTTCTTTTGACCTATCTCCAAGCGTCTGAATCACGACTCCAAGACTTTGAACCGTTTCACTGATATTTCCCATTTGCTTGGATGATAATTGAATGGCTTCATTGCCGCTCACAACAATACCAGCAGCATCTTGTGAGGTTTGTGAAACAGTTTGCGCATGCCTTTCGATTTGTCTAATTTTTGTTGATATTTCCCTTATAATGTTATTGCCATCCTTTACCTTGTCTGTCTGCTTTTCCGTCCCGGCTGCAACCTCTTGAATCGAATTGGCAATCTGTTCAGTCGCCTTGCTGTTTTGCTCAGAGCTTGCCATCAGTTCCTCAGAAGAAGCCGCAAGCTGGTCTGCTTTTCCTCCAACGTGATGGATGACTTCCTGGAGGGCGCCAACCATTTTATTAAAACTGGATCCCAGTTGATTGATTTCATCGTTTTTCTTGACAGGAAACTGTTGAGTTAGATCCCCTTCACTCACCTTTTGCGTCACTGCCACTAACTGGTTTAAAGGCTTGGTGATAGAATGAACAATTAAGTACGCGATGATGGCACCTATAATAACGAAAAGTCCAACAATCAATAATGTGGTTTTTAATATGGGATTCGAATCCTGCTTCACTTCATCTAACGCCATGGTTCCGGCAACCTTTAAGCCTGTTAACTTATTTGTTGCAAAACTTAGCTCTTTCTTTTGACCACCCAATAAATAAGATAGATCCCCGCTTTTCTTTGAAAGCATTGGCTTGACCCAAGTACCGCTTGCCATCGTTCCGGGCTTTTTCGTGGGATGAACAAGATACCTTCCCTCTGCACTGATCACAAAAGGATACCCATCCCTTCCGATCTTAATTCCGTTTGTTATTTCCTTTAAAGCGGATAAACTTAAATCAATCCCGATAACACCCGAGCCGTCCTTTAGCTTTTGTGCAATTGTGACAAGAACCTCACCTGAAATTGCATCTACATAAGGTTCAGTAATAATCGCTTTTCCATCCATTGATTTTGCTTTTATGTACCATGGACGTGTACGCGCATCAAAGCCGGCCGGCAAATCTGCCGATGGATAAATTAATAGGTTCCCCAGCTCTGAACCTGCATACACCGCGGCGACCTCTGGATGTAAGGCTTTGTACTGTTGAAAAGAACGGATCGTATTTTGCGCTTCATTATTAGAAAAGGTGGATTGGTGAAGAAGACTGGCAAAATAGGAGACATCGTGTACTTTCGGCTTTATGTAGCTTGTTAAATAACGATTAATCATATCAACATTTTCCTGGGAACTGAATTGAATTTTTTCTTGAATTTTTTCTTTCGCAGTTAGGTATGCCGTAACCCCAATTGAAATGGAAGGGATGAGTAAAATGAGTAAAAATGACAGCAATAATTTTTTTCGAATACTTAAATGAAAAATTTTCGAACTTGAAACGCTTTTCATGTTGAAATGTACCCCTCTTCTGATAATTTAGGGACAGTTCTTGTATTGCCGCCAACGCAAAAGCGAACACAAGAGCCGTCCCATTTTAATATCGGACAGGTGCACAATTCATTAAAGCTTTTTTGTGAATTTCCTGATAAATTTAAAATTTTCCGCAATAATTAGCATTGGGACGTTGAAAGGATCATCCATTTTCTGCAAAATCATTCCAATGTAAAAATTCCGCCAAGAAAAGGAGCATTTTCAATGTATTGAAGAATATAGTCCTTTAGCGGGATGGGGATCCCAGTGTCTTCTAACCAATACTCATAACTAGTGGCTAAGTTCTTTTTGATCAAATCATTGAATTGCCATTTGTGCGCAAGTTCATGATCAATATTGGTGAGTGCTTCTGTCACATCTTTTATTTTGACCATACTACCACCTTCTTGTGAATGATTTAATGAACATTCCCCTTTATTCCATTGACGCAATTGTTAATCTTTTTAGATCCTGATCGAAGCACCGAAACCAACTAAAATCAGTCATTACCTTTTAATTCCCCATTTAACTAGTATATATACAACAGTCCTAAACAGATGATTCGTTAAGCACAAGCAAATTCGCTATACTATGTAAGAAGTCATTTAATGGAGGGATAGAGCATGCAGATTGAAATGTGGACCGATTTTGCTTGACCATTTTGCTATATTGGCAAAAAGCGTCTGGAGGACGCAATTCAGAAAATAAACCATCCGATTGAAGTGATCTATCGCTGCTTCGAATTGGATCCGACATCCCCGAGAGATGTGAAAGAAAACATTTACGAAAAATTATCGAAAAAATATGGAATGAGCATGGAGCAGGCAAGAGCCAGCACACGAAACATCGTTCAAATGGCAAAGGAAGTGGGACTGGATTATCAACTGGACAACCAGATTTTAACCAATACCTTTGACGCTCACCGAGTGACGATGTTTACCAAAGCGCAAGGGCGAATGAGTGAGATGACAGAGCGCATTTTACATGCCTATTTTACCGAATCGAAACATATTGGCGATCATGCAACATTAACTGATTTAGCAGCTGAAGTTGGCTTGGATCACGAAGCCGTCGCAGCCATGCTCGCAAGCAATGAGATGGCCGAAGCCGTTCATGCAGACGAGCAGGCAGCGAAAGAATACGGCATTACCGCTGTCCCGTTCTTTCTTATTAACAAAAAATATGCCCTCACCGGTGCCCAGCCGACGGAAGTATTTATCGAAGCCATCCAAAAGATCATCGCAACAGATGAAATCACACTATTAAACGATCAAGACAGTGACGGTTTGATTTGTGATGAAAATGGATGTGAGATCCCAAAAAAATAAGAAACATAGGGACAGTTCTTGTCTCTACCCGCGAAAAAAAAGCATGTCATTTTTTTCTGATCAACGGGTCTAAAGGAAGTAGTGCCCACATATTTTATAAGAAAAATGTAAATTGCGGGTGAGGCCAATATGTTTGTGGTTTCTTATTTTGAAAATAAAAATCTCTTATTAACCCAGCTGTCAAAATGCGTTCCTTCTGAAGGCGACGAGCTGAAAATTAAAGGCCGAAAAGGAAAAGTTATCAATGTGAGCTGTATTGATGAGAAAAATATTCATATCCAAATCACATTGGAAACTGTTCCGAAAAACAAACTCATTGTCGATCAGTCAAAAAAGAAAAAAGGAAAATAGCAGGAAACACAGGGACGGCTGTTATAGAGGACAATCGGAAGTTTTGCGCGAAAAAAGCACAACTAGCAGATATATTTGTTAGTTGTGCTTAATGATTTTGTTCTTCTTCTGTCCATAAAGCCTCAAAAACGCAGGATCTATCCCTTCTGTCCCCGTATCTTCCTGAATTTCTCTACTATCTGGTTTATGCAAATGATCCGATCTCCGTTAATCTTCAACAACATTCGGATGGTTTCTGGCACAAAGATAGAGGTGGCTTTCGACCATTTCCGTTGCATCCGCCTGATCTTTAAGTGCAACTTCATAGATGTACGGCCTGTTAAG
>JAKACS010000322.1 GCA_021821235.1 Bacillota bacterium | reverse complement strand
TGAAACATGTGCTGACAACCATTGGAATCGGAATTTTTATTGTTGTTTCGAAAATTGTTTATTTTCCGTTATTCCTTCTCTTTTTCCTGATTCCACTAAGAAAATTTACCGACAAGAAGGATTTTGTTAAGAAAATACTGCTCGTTTTAGCTGGTTTTACCATCCCATACCTGTTTTGGAATTGGCTAAACCTTGCTAATTTGTCAATACCCGATGTCAGAACACACTCGGGAGTATCGCCGAAGGAGCAAATTTTGTTTATCATTTCTCAGCCTTTACAGTACGGAAAAGTCTTGCTTGATTCATTTATACGATTAGGAGAGGGAAAGTTTTTAGGGATGCTTGGCATTGTCATTGTCATTTACCACTATTCGACTCCTACCATCGTGATTTACACGTTCTTGTTTTTGATGATCTTATTCGGACTGGTGAATGATGAGACGGATTTGCAACATTATTGGCGAAAAAGAGACAAGGTGATTATGCTGTTGACTATGGCAGCGGTCATTTTACTCATCTATACGGCTTTATATGTAGGGTACACTCCTGTAGGATATTCAATTGTATATGGTATTCAAGGAAGGTATTTTCTTCCTGTAATGATTTTCTTCTTCTTAAGTTTTGCAAACAGGCAATTTAGCTACAGAAATAGAGACGGAAATTTCTCGCTGACAACCATTGTTCATGCCAGCCTGTACACTGCCCTTTTATCCTATCTTTTTCAAATTAACAGCTATTGATCTAAAGCTGGGGAACAATTTGCTGTTTCCTAGTTTTTGTATGGGGTCGTATATTGGCTCAGAGAAAGCACATGATAATACTGTATCAAGTTAGAACAAATTGGCAATTGAATGTTAAGGCGGTGCCTTTCTTGAAAGTATTGGTGAAAATGAATTCTCGAAGAAATAAAAACTATGTACTGATGATATGCTCCGCTTTTGTGTTCGTTTCTGGTATATTTTCCCAAGAAACAAATGTCCAGGCTTCTGTTGAACAGCCAAATGCCTTTATGTTCAAAGATTTGCCGAATCGTGATTTAGTAACCCAGCTCATTGGAAAAATGTCGGATAAAGAAAAAATCGGACAGCTGGTAATGCCTTCTGTCCGAGATCGGCAAATCAATGATAAAAACATTCAAAACTTAATTAAGACTTATTCCAGCGGTTCTGTCATTTATTATGGAAAAGCAAATGCGGAAACAATCGCCCGCTTCACAAATCAACTGCAAAAATGGGCCTCTGAAACCCGTCTGCAAATTCCCCTCTTTATCTCCGCCGATCTGGAGTATGGGGCATACCAGCATGTTACCGATGGAACAGACTTTCCGCGGCAAATGGCAATCGGGGCAACAAGAGATCTAAAAACAGCAGAACAGGTTGCCAATATAACCGCAATCGAACTAAAAGCAATGGGATTTAACTGGAATTATTCACCGCTCGCGGATGTAAACTCAAATCCATCTAACCCGGTGATCGGAATCCGGTCATATAGTGAAAAAACGGACTTGGTTTCACAAATGGCCGCTGCCCAAATCAAAGGTTACCAGCAAAATGGTGTAGTGGCGACCGCCAAACATTTTCCCGGACACGGAGACACATATGTTGATTCACATTTAAGTTTAGCGGCGGTAAACTATGATCGAAAAACCTTGGAGCAAGTACATCTCCCACCGTTTAAGAAAGCAATTGCGGCAGGCGTCGATTCCATTATGACTGCCCATGTCATCATTGATGCGGTTGATCCGGATCTTCCGGCTACGCTTTCAAAAAAGGTAGTAACAGGCCTTTTGAGAAAGCAAATGAGGTTTAATGGGATTATCGTAACAGATTCGATGAGTATGGATGCAATTGATCACCATTGGGGAACCGGGCAAGCGGCTGTAATGGCCATCAATGCCGGCGCTGATATTGTCATGGCAACCGGCTCTTACAAACGCCAACTTGAAACGTACCATGCCTTATATCGAGCATTTAAATCAGGTGAATTAACGGAAGAAAGAATCAATGAATCAGTAAAACGGATTCTGTTGGCAAAAGCCAAATATGATTTATTTCATCATCGGTATGCAGACCCTGCCCATGCGAGAAAAGTAGTTAACAGCCCGGAGCATAAAAAAGTCGCAGCTGTAGTAGCTAAAAAATCAATTACAGTGCTGAAAAATGAAAATCTATTGCCCTTTATGGCAAATGACAGCAATGCAACTACTTTTGTGGTTGGCCCTGAAATTTTCGATTCTAGGAAACAAATGGAAGCAATCATCCAATCCGTTCGTCGCAAAACGTTGGGAAAGGTAATCCACACTGTTACTCCGGCTAACCCAACGGCCGCAGACATTAAAAATGTAACCAAATTGGCAAACCAGGCGGATCGGATGATTGTCGCTACTTACTCGGCAAGTTCCCTCTCACAAGGGCAGATCAACTTAGTAAGAGCACTGGAGTCAAGCGGGAAACCGCTCGTCGTTCTTTCCTTGGGACTTCCATATGATCTAAAACATTTCCCTTCGGTTAGGGCCTATATTGCATCATATGCCATTGACCGTTGGGGTTCACCCGTGCCTTCTTCCATGAATGCTGCCATCGATGTCATATTTGGCAGCAAACCCGAGGGAAAACTTCCCGTAAGCATTAAAGGATTGTATCAATTCGGAGCCGGTTTAACTTTTTACTAGGATGCCCGCAATCATGTATTGTCTTTTAGAACTACATGGTTGACCGGTTTTAAAGAAAAGAGGGGCACCAATTACATAGGAATGTAAATTAGCTGCACCTCCTGGGAAGTTTGATGGTTACGGTTGTACCGCTATTTTCACTGCTGTCGATTGTCAGCGTACCGTTATGATTTTTAATAATCCGATTGCAAATCATTAGGCCGAGACCCGTTCCTTTCTCTTTTGTGCTGTAAAAAGGTTCGCCCAGCCTCGAAATTCGTTCACGTGGGATGCCAACGCCTTCGTCGATGATTTGGGTGATCAAATAATCAGTGTTTCTTTCGTGCGCTCGAATTGAAATGTGTCCGCCGTTTGGCATGGCTTCAATTGCATTCTTCAGTAAATTAATATAGACTTGCTTCAGTTTATCGCCCTCTCCTTCAATAATAGGATCGGATAGTTGAAGATCATTGATAAATTCTATATTATGTAAATGAGCTTCTGATAGAAATAAAAAAATTGTATCGTTCAAAAGCTTTTCCATATTGACTTTTTCGTAAACGGACGCCTGCGGTTTGGCAAGGATCAGCAGGTCACTAACGATATTTTCAACTCTTTCCAATTCTGTTAAAACAACATCCAAATATGAATTTGGAATTTCTTGTTTCATAAGCTGGGTAAAGCCTTTAATCGCTGTGAGCGGATTTCGGATCTCATGGGCAATCCCGGCAGCTAAATGTCCGACAACTGACAGCTTTTCCGTCTGCTGCATCATGTCTTCGGTTTTCTTTCTCTCTGTCAAATCCCGGATGACAATTTGGCAGGTTTTTCGTTCTTTATAAACTGTCGGGATCACTTTTGCTTCCGCATACCGAATTTGTCTGTCCGTTCGTAAAATCGTCAGCTCAAAAGGTTCTTTTTCTTGATGTGAAAGAAAATGGTCCCGAATTTTTCGATGTTCTTCCTGCGGGATATGTTCAAAAATCGACCGTCCAATCATTTCACTAATGCTAGTAATGCCGAAGAGTTTTTTGCCGGCATCATTCATGTATACCCAATAACCATCAACCGTTACAATGCCGACCGTATCTTGAAAGCTCTCGACAAGTGCTTCGTATTTTTTTCGATTCGCTTCCAATTCTTCCTCGGTCGTTTTGTATTCGGTAAAATCCCGTGAAGTACAAAAAAGCAAATTGGACTGTTTATCAATCATAAAAAGGGATTCGAACCAGATGTATTCCCCGGTTTTTCTACGAATCCGATAGATGACCCGATATTTGTCAAAATCGTCATAATGCCGCAAAAAATAATGAATAGTGTGACGGTCATTTGGGTGGCATAGATCAACAAGAGGGACCGAAACCATCTCATCCGGCATATAGCCTAGCAGTTCCTTTACTGATTGGGAAGCGTAAACAAAACAACTGTCAAGAGAATGGACGGAGAATAAATCGCTGGACAGTCTTAAAAAGGGGCAAGACTCCTCCATCTTCCGTAGAAATTCTTTATCTGTTACCTCAATTTCATTCACCACTTTTTCTCCTCTTCTGCAATAAATTGCTATAAAGATCATCAACATGTATATACTTTATAGGTCTATATATATATTATACAAAACTTCGAATAGGAAAAAATAGGATAATAGGCTGGTTTTAAACAATTTTTACAATTATCAATACCCCCTCGCAAAAACTTTTGGTCATTTTTGCAATTTTTTAAGATCTTTCGATAAGGTAGACAAATTGAACATTACTTCTTGTCATGCAGCAATGCCAAAACATCTCGAAGCATCGCAGCAGGAATTTGACCAGGGGCTGATGCATTCTTTGCTGCGCCAAAGGTCAAGGCAGAGCCAAACACTTCTCCAGCAAGGCGGCTGATCATTCCTTTTTGGTCCATTGACATTGTTATAATCGGCCGATCGGCAAATTTTTCGTTCATTGTGCTGGTGGCATCGAGCAATGTCAAGACATCGGCAGCAGTTGCTGGCATTACGGCAATCTTCGGTAAATCCCCACCCAGCTCCTGCGCTTTGCATAATCTCGAAACGATTTCATCTTTTGACGGTGTTTTTGTAAATTCATGACTTGAAACAACAACAAAAACATTTTTCGCATGTGCAAGTGCCACAAGCTGTTTGACAATTTCTTCACCGCTGAAAAGTTCCACATCGATCAATTCGACTTTTTCCGTTTCAATAATCGCTTGATTGAGGGCAACGTAATATTCACGGCTAATCCCCTTTTGGCCGCCTTCTTTTTCTGAACGGAAAGTAAAAAGAAGTGGGATATCAGGCAAGCTTGTCCTGAGAACTACCAAAGCTTCCAAAACCCTTTCGATTTTATCAATATGTTCAAAAA
>JAKACS010000321.1 GCA_021821235.1 Bacillota bacterium | reverse complement strand
GCAAGAATCGTTTTGGTCCAAACTTTTTGCATGGGTGCCTGCCATTTTCGGCGTCAGTTTTTCGATTCGCTCATGGCATCATCTTACTGCATGGGGATTCATTCTGTTTATCGTCATCCACATATATATGGCTATTCGAGATGATTACTTGGAACGAAATGGAGCAATTTCATCCATGTTTACCGGCTATAAACAAGAGCCAAGAAAAGTAGTGGGTGGCAAAGATGAAAACGAATAAAATTACCATTTTGGGAATCGGCAACACCCTCTTCTCGGATGAGGGTGTTGGCATTCACCTTTTACCAATATTGGAAGAAGTACTAAATGAATTTAGCAATATTGAAATTATTGAAGGGCTTACAGATGGGATGAGGCTTCTTGGGCCGGTCGAAGATGCGGAGAATTTAATTATTATTGATGCTATAAATGCGGGGAAAAAGGGCGGCACGATCGTTTCGATATATGGGGATGACATCCCGGCCTATTTTGGAGTAAAGATGTCTATCCATCAGCTCGGTTTTCAGGAAGTATTATTGGCAGCCAAAATGCGCGAGCGCTACCCTAAAAATATTGTCATGTTTGGAATGCAGCCAACATCCCTCGAACTCGGCGTTGAACTGTCGGAGATCAATCAGAAGAAATTGCCTGAACTGGCACAAGCGGTGCTAGATCAAGTGAGAGAATGGAGAACAAAATCATGAACCGGATCGAGTTTTTTAAGGAAATGCGAGATGGTTTATTCCGAACGGTTCAGTCGGTATATGAACCGTTTTTAAAAGAAGATCTGGAAAAATTCGAAAGAGCTGCTGACAGTGCCTTGGGAATTATGTGGTATCCTGTTGTGAATTTGTATGGACAGAGAGAAAATTTGGAAATGAAATTTGTCGCTGGACAGCCGGTCATTCTTTTGCGTCAAGGGCCAAACATTGAGGCAATGAGCGGTGTTTGCCCCAAATGTTCGAATCTTATTACCATTACATCACTATATTCAAGTGGGAAATGTTTGAATTGTGGGAAAATATTCAACTTTACCAATCATGAAGAAGGGCTTCAGTTGGAGACCTTTCCTTTAAGAAGAAAAGAAGAAACGATCTTTGTTGGAATAAACCGTAAGCAAATTGGGTGATAGCAATGCATGAAATGGCGTTAATGGGAGATATCTTGCAGATTGTTCAAGCAGATGCAGCGCAAAAAGGAATTGAAAAACTTGATCGGGTAGACTTAATCGTTGGAGAGCTTGCAAATGCATTGCCAGAAGCATTAAAAATGGCATTTGCTATTTTTCGGGAGCAAAACCCCTGCCTTTTTACAGAATCAGCAGAATTATTTATCCATCTTGAGAAAGCAAGCGCAAAATGTGTTATCTGCGGCGAAACGTACAGACCAAACCAAAAAATTGCTTTGTGTCCCAATTGCAAGATTCCTTCTGGGAAAATCCTTACAGGGGAAACATTTCAGATCTTATCATACGAAGGGAGCAATTCATGATGAAAATAACCTTAAGAACAGATGTGTTAACGAATAACAACAAAGCAGCAGAATTTAACCGTAATCTTTTTGAAAGTACAAATACCCTTGTGATCAACCTCATGAGTTCCCCTGGTGCTGGAAAGACAACATTGCTCGAAGAAACGGTTCGAGCTTTATCCGGAAAATACAAGATTGGGGTAATTGAAGGAGATTTAGCGACGGAGAAAGATGCCAACCGGATACGGGCAATGGGTGCCAAAGCAGCCCAAATTAACACGTATGGCGGCTGCCACCTTGATGCAAGAATGGTAGCTGCAACCCTAGCAGAATTTGATCTGGAAGAAATTGATTTGCTGTTTATTGAGAACGTTGGAAATCTTGTCTGTCCATCAGGCTATGATTTGGGAGAGCATCATAAAGTGGCAGTCTTAAGTATTCCAGAAGGAAATGATAAAATTTCAAAATATCCACAAATGTTTATGCGAACCGAATTAGTCCTGCTCAATAAAATTGATTTGCTGCCGTACTTAGATTTTAATGTGGCGGAGGCTCGAAAGGATCTCTCTGAAATTAACCCAGAATCCGAACTCATACCGCTTTCAGCAAGAACAAAAGAGGGACTCCATGAGTGGTTTTCCTGGATTGAGGGAGCATATGCCAAATGCATAAAGCTATGAAAATAGCTGTAAGCGGCCGGGTTCAAGGGGTTGGTTTCCGGCCATTTATCTTCCGGCTGGCAAAGGAATTGCATCTAAATGGGACAGTGCAAAACAATATGGATGGCGTGAAAATTTATTTGGAGGGGGACGCGGAAAAACTCCAGCAGTTTCAGACCTTATTAGCCAACAGGGCACCAAGACTTTCGAAAATTGATTCAATTGCTGTAGAAGAAACCGAGTCCCAAAACAAACAGGATTTTAAGATTATCGAAAGCGAGCGCAGGGGAACATCAATGCTAGTGATTCCAACTGATTCCGCCGTTTGCGATGATTGTTTAAAAGAAATGCATGATCCTACAGATTTTCGCTACCATTACCCGTTTATTAATTGCACACAATGCGGGCCACGCTATACGATTATCGAAGAATTGCCATATGACAGGCCATTTACAACCATGAAAAGTTTTCCAATGTGCCCGGATTGCAAACAGGAATATGAGAATCCGGGAAACCGTCGCCATCATGCACAACCGATCGCTTGTCCAACATGTGGGCCAAAAGTTCAACTACTAAACGCTGAAGGAACAATTATTGATGCAGATCGACCGATCAAAAGGGCTATAAAGCTATTAAATCAAGGGAAAATTATTGCCATTAAAGGAATTGGTGGCTACCATCTGAGCTGTGATGCACGGAATGAACAGGCTGTGCAATTGCTGCGAGAACGGAAAAAGCGACCGCAGCGGCCGCTTGCAGTCATGGCCTCATCAATTGAGGCGGTTCGCGAGTTTGCAGACTTTGGTGAGGAAGAGGAAAAATGTTTGAGAAGTCCCGAAGCGCCAATCGTGATTTTAGCAAAAACCAAAAATAATTGCTTAGCAGTCAGTGTTGCACCCGGCATGTCTACGATTGGAACGATGCTGCCATACACCCCGCTGCATCATTTGCTGTTTGAGGATCCGGGTTTGTCCTGCCTTGTGATGACGAGTGCCAATCCTTCGGGAATGCCCATTTTATATCAGGATGACAAAGCGCAAGCCTATCTAAAAGGAATTGCCGATTATATACTCGTTCACAACCGGGAAATTTTGCATCCGGTGGATGACTCGGTTGTTCAATTGACCGATGGGGGAATTGATTTTCTTCGCAGATCACGGGGGTATGTGCCAGATCCATTTGTGACGAAACTGGATGTTTCGGGAATTGTTGCTTTTGGCGGCCAGCAAAAATCGACATTTACGATTGGTAGGAACCATCAGATTTTTGTCGGCCCCCATATTGGCGATTTGGAAAATGTTGAAACAATTCAACATTACCGCCAAGAATTTGAACATCTCATTAAATGGATCGACACACCGAAAAAATTGGCCGTAGTGGATGCTCATCCTGGCTACACTGTACATACGCTCGCAGAAAAGTATGATTTTGCCCAAGTAGTCGAGGTACAGCATCATCACGCCCATATGGCTGCGTGCATGGAGGAGCATCAAATACTCGGCAAGGCATATGGCATTATTTTGGATGGAACTGGCTATGGGCTTGACGGAAAGATATGGGGGTTTGAAATCTTTTATGGTGATGCAGTTCAGTTTGAACGTATTGGCCATTTATACTATACTCCACTTCCTGGAGGTGAAAAGTGTATTATTGAACCGTGGCGGAATGCAGCCGCTATGCTGATTTCACTTCACGGGGAAGAGGGGATGGTTTTAGCAAAAACGATTTTTTCGGATAAGACATATGAGATTGATATATTACGAAATATGATTAACCGAAAGATCAATAGTATTGAAGCGGGCACTTGCGGCAGGCTGTTTGATGCGGTTAGTGCGCTCTGCGGCATAACGAAAATGGCAAGCTATGATGGCGAAGCGGCTATCCGCTTGGCAGAACTGGCTGATGTGCATCAAGAATGGTTTCCTTATTCGCATGCGGTCGATAATTCCAATGAGTGTCTGACGATTACTTTTTCTGCAATGTTGAAAGAAATTGCCACCGATGTGTTATCAGGGGTTGATGTTCGAATTATTAGTAGTAGATTTCACGAAACAGTCGTTCAAGCAATAGTAAGTGCAATGGACGTTTTGCACGACAAAAGGCCGAAACCAACTGAAAACATCGTTTTATCGGGGGGAAGCATGCATAATCGCTATTTGCGAAGAAGATTGGAGGAAGAATTAAGTAAAAGATCCTTTAACGTATTCTTCCCTAAAAAAGTGCCGTGCAATGATGGCGGGTTATCTTATGGGCAGCTAGTGGTTGCCGCAGCAAGGAGGAGGGCCAATCAATGTGTGTTGGTGTACCAGGAAAAGTAGTTGAAATTTTCGAGTATTCTGCGGTTGTTGATGTGATGGGATCACAAACAACTG
Organism: Bacillota bacterium; assembly: GCA_021821235.1. The sequence goes on along the minus strand of JAKACS010000321.1, from coordinate 530 downwards.
TTGGCATCATTTTTGTACCCGAAGTTCAACTTGGCGATTATGTTGTCGTTCATGCGGGTCAGGCAATGAGTATTGTGGACGAAGAGTATGCGAGGATAAGCGTGGAAGAATGGAGGAAGCTGATTGATGCTCGAAATTCTGAAACAGTCGAATAATCCTGAACTATGCCTGCCGCTTGTCGATGCTGTCATTGCAAAAGCAAAAGAATTCTCTTTCAAATTTGGCCGCAAACCAGCTTTTATGGAAGTGTGCGGTTCCCATACAATGGCGCTTGCAAGAACAGGAGTGAAACAAAAGTTAAAAGAACATGTGAATTTGATTTCCGGACCGGGCTGCCCTGTCTGTGTAACCGATCAAAGATCGATTGATGCCATGATTGCTCTTGCTCAAGGAGCTAACCGGATTATTTGCACATTCGGTGATATGATGAGAGTACCAGGCTCGAATCGGACACTTTTGGATGAAAAAATAGCCGGGAAGGATATTCGCGTCGTCTATTCACCAACAGATACAATTCAGATTGCAGAAGC
>JAKACS010000320.1 GCA_021821235.1 Bacillota bacterium | reverse complement strand
GGACAGATTTTTTTCCTATTTCTCCACTGTACTTATGGGTCCACCAAAGGAAGGGGACAATTTTATACAAATAGCCAAGAATGGTAAGTACAATCCATAGCATTAAATAGGCATAGATCAACGGGCTGATAAAATCGGCAAAATAATTTGTCCACAACAGGACAAATGCAAGAAGGTGGATACTATTCCCAAATCCAATTGCCACAATTGAAAACCGGAATGGTTTATCCAGCTTTTTTCTCAATCTTTTTTTGAGGATCGTTCTTACATGCCAACTGAAAGTAGAAAAACCCAATAGCATAAAAAAGAAACCAAGTTTTAGTAGCAAGGAGCTTCCACTAAATAGGGCGGTAAGTGTAACCAAAAGGCCGGAGACATAAAATCCGTAAACATATCTTGTTTGGATCATTGAGAATCCGTGCGATAATGAAAACATCGGAACCATTTTATAGGAGAAACCGAAGATCAATAAGGTAAACCAGCCGGTTACGCCCATCAACACATGGCTTTTAAATATCGCCTCATGGTTTTCGCCGCCCATACCTGTTTTAAAGAAATAAATTAAGTTGAGTCCCAAGAAAATGGTAACAAACAAGCTGGTGAGTGCCGAGCCAACAAAGGCTGTAAGAATGGTTGGCTTTGCCTGCTTTTTTAATGTCATGAACATTTGCAGCAAGAACATTAAAATTCCTATCAAGGTGATGATTCCAGGGATAAACGCATTTTGCGGCGAAAAATATAGTGTGGCTGCAAAGGAGATTACCCCAATTGCCATTGTGAAAAATTGGGCAAAACCGAATTTTTCATTCCAAATTTTTGTCAAAAATGCTACGGGAACAAGCTGGTACATTGCTCCCATTGCAATCATGAGCGCCCATCCTAAAATAAGGAAGTGGGCGGCCGACCATATAGCAGGACTTTCAAAACTTCCTTGAACCATCAGCTTTCCGTCGAACAATAGAATGATCTGAGCGAAAATAAGGGCAACCAGGCTGAAAAAAATAAAAGAGAATGGAAGTTTAATGTTTGTTTCACTGCTAAGACTTTGCTGTATCATGTTAGCACCTGCTTACCGGAAGATCTCAATCTTGAAACTTCCATCATTTTGCGGTTCTGTTTGATGCTTCAACCCAAGTTCCTCAAGCTGTTCATACAGGAACATTGGCCGGCGGTCATTTATGATCGTCAATGTCTCACCTGGTTGTAAGTCTTCAAGAGCAGCGAGGGTTCGCATCATTGGCTGCGGCGGTTCCAGACCGCGATTATCCAAAATCATTTTGCTTCACTTTCCTTTCTTTGTAAACGTGATCTTCCAATGTTTTTTTTCCAATTCTTCGGCTTCATGTGTAAACCCTTTTGCCTTCAAAACAGCAAACAATGGAACAGGTTTAAACGTTGCGTGCAGAATAAATACATCATTTTCTTTTAACCCTGAAATGGCATCCATAATTTTTTGAAAAGGCTCCAGCTTATTGTTTAAATCTTCTCTGACATCTAGCTCCACCGTTCTAGCTTCCATATTGAAACATCTCCTTAGTATTTATTAGTTTGAGTAAAAAATGGTTAGTTAATAAAATAATTCCTGCTTAAGTGCTTCCTGATCGATTAAGTAGCAGCCGTTTTCATTTTGTGAAATAAATTGCTTCTTTTTTAAGTGGTTGATGGTCCTGCTCACTGTTTCACGTGATGTGCCAATCATGTTGGCAAGCTCCCGGTTCGTGAATTGCGTTGTTAACTGATAAAATTGCCCGGCTTTTTCCCCGTTCGATTTGCAAAGGCGAATCAACAGCAAAATAATTTGTTCATACGTATTATGAAGAATTTGGGCTTCAAGCCTGCCTTGCAAATCAACGATCTTCTCACCTAATACTTTAAACAGCTTAATGCACAGTTCTGGATAGGTAATCAAAATGTCCTCAAACTGATCAATTGGGATGACAATTAAAGTAGCATCTTCGGTAATCTCGGCATGGGCCGGAAATTTTCCTTGCCGGAAAAAACCAGCGTGAGGAAACATCTCCCCAGGTTCAAGCACGGAAATAATCTGTTCTTTTCCTGAGAAATCAGTTTTATAGATTTTGACCTTTCCTGTATGGATAAAAAACACCCGATCGAGTGGATCATCCTGCATAAATACATACATTTTATGCTTATAAAAGCGCACTTGAGCAATTCTGATTATCGGCTCCAGTTCTTCGGCCGATAATTCTTTAAACAAAGGCACGGCTGACAGCCTTTTTCGGATATCTCTTTGCTCCATTAAGTTCAATCACCTTCTCCAATACTTAATCATATCTTTTATCTAAAAAATCTCTATATAGCTATTTTATCAACGTTGCTATTTGGAATAAGTGACCTCCATCATAGAAAAGAAATTTTTTTGAAAATCATTCTCATCGATATGAGAAAAATCACAGTAGTAGAATGAGAAGTTTCACTTAATGGTTTTCTCTTGAACGCTACAATATGGAATGTAAAGAAACAGGAAGGGGTGTAGGAATTGGATATTCAACCAGGAATTCCAACAAAAAATGTGGTGAAGACAAATAAAAATGCACTATTAAAATCTGTTTTAATTTTTACGATTTTAATTAGCTTCACCGTATTGCTTGCCGGCGGATATTGGATCTTTAAAGAACAAGCTCCAAGACCGCTTAAGGTAACAAATACGAAAGGTGATCTGCTTTTCTCAAAAGCAACGATTATGGGAGGTCAGGCAGTTTTCCAAAAGTATGGATTAATGGATTACGGGACCGTACTCGGGCAAGGTTCCTATATGGGGCCTGATTATACAGCAGAAGCGCTTAAGATTTATACGGAGGGAATGCAAGACTACCGGGCAAAAGAAAAGTTTGCCAAACCATTTTCTTCATTAAACGACGATGAAAAGGCTGTTATTCGCAGCAATGTCATAAAAGAAATGCGTAAAAACCGCTACGATAGCAGCAAAGATACGCTTCAGTTAACAGATGCTCAAGCCAATGGACTCAAAAAAGTAAGAGAGTACTATAAAGGTGTATTCACAAAAGGCGATGGCTGGGGATTAAAGGCTGGTCTGATTAAAGATAAGGATATGCCAAGTCAAAATCGTGCCTATGTTGCGAGCGGTGATCAAATTAAGCAAATCTCCGACTTTTTCTTCTGGACGGCATGGCTTTCAAGTACCGTTCGCCAAGGAGACGAAATAACGTACACAAACAACTGGCCATATTATCAGGATGCTGGAAATAACTTGTCTTTCTCAGCAATTTGGTGGAGCGGGGCAAGTGTAACGATCCTAATCTTGGCAATCGGGATTATCTTGTTCGTATTCTACAAATATCATCTTGGAATGCAAGAAGCCTATAAAGAGGGGGAATTTCCGCAAATCAATCTAAGAAAACTCCCAGTCACGAACTCGCAAATAAAAGCGGGAAAATACTTTGTGATCGTTGCGGCATTATTCTTTGTCCAATCCATGTTCGGCGCGCTGCTTGCCCACTATTATATCGAGCCGAATAGTTTCTTTGGAATTAAATGGATTAATGACATCTTACCGTTTAATATTACAAAAGGTTTTCACTTGCAATTGGCGATTTTCTGGATTGCAACTGCATGGCTTGGCATGGGAATTTACGTTGCCCCGCTAGTTGGCGGGCATGAACCGAAGAAGCAAGGCTTGCTCGTTGATATCTTATTTTGGGCACTAGTCGTCCTTGTTGTTGGTAGTTTGATTGGAGAATGGCTTGGTGCAAAAGGATATTTAGGCAACAACTGGTTCCTGCTTGGAAACCAAGGTTGGGAATACTTGGAACTCGGACGTATCTGGCAATATATTCTTGCGATCGGCATGGGTATTTGGCTGATTATTGTTTATCGAGGAATTAAAGCAGGATTAAAAAGAGAGAGCGATAAAGGTGGCTTGATCCATCTATTGTTCTACTCAGCGATTGCTGTTCCATTTTTCTATATTTTCGCGTTCTTTATTAATCCAAATTCAAGCTTTACAATGGCTGATTACTGGCGTTGGTGGATAATTCACTTATGGGTTGAAGGTATTTTTGAAGTGTTTGCCGTTGTTATCATCGGTTTCTTGATGGTACAAATGAAACTTGTTACGAAGAAATCAACGATAAAAGCATTGTACTTTCAATTAATCTTATTGCTAGGTAGCGGTGTCATCGGCATTGGCCACCATTATTACTATAACGGATCGGCCGAAGTATGGATCGGTTTGGGAGCGGTATTTTCGGCATTAGAGGTCATACCGTTAACACTGTTAATCCTAGAAGCATATGACCATTATAAAATGATGCGCGCCGGCGGCATTGATTTCCCATATAAAGGTACATTCTGGTTTTTAATCTCTGTAGCTATTTGGAACTTAGTTGGTGCCGGGGTACTAGGGTTCTTGATCAATCTTCCTGCTGTCAGCTATTTTGAACATGGACAATTTTTAACACCGACACATGGCCACGCTTCAATGATGGGCGTATATGGCATGTTTGCGATCGCTGTCCTTCTCTACTCGCTTCGCAATATTGTAAAACCGGAGGCATGGAATGACAAACTGATTAAATTCAGCTGCATTATGCTGAACGTTGGTCTTGCCGGAATGGTGTTTGTGGCATTGCTGCCTACTGGGTTTTTACAAATCAAAGAGGCATATTTCAATGGATATGCAGCATCGCGCTCGGCTTCGTTTTTGCAAAAAGGGAATGTGCAAAACTTACTAACATGGCGGGCTGTTCCGGATACGATATTCTTAATTGGTGTTGTCGCCTTGCTCGTCTTTGCTGTTAAAGCCCTTTTCAATTTACGGAAACCAACGCATAATGAAAATGAAAAACTGCCAGTGAAAGATTTGGCTATTGAAGAGGAATAATGGAAAAAAATCCGCAAAGCATTAGCTTTGCGGATTTTCCTTTTTATCACCGTTTTCTTCCAAGCAGTCGTAACATAGAATTTTTTGATCGTCAGTATGGACGCCATTAAAAAAACCATCCATGCAAAAGAGTTCTTTTCCACATTTTGAACACATTTCAACCAA
>JAKACS010000319.1 GCA_021821235.1 Bacillota bacterium | reverse complement strand
CCAAAAATGCTCATAATCCAGAAAAGATGATCCATCATTTTCTGATACGAATTCAATTCCCTGACGATTTCAATGGTACCTTGGAAATGAACCGACTTCAGCGGATTTTTTGCAACAATCGCTTCAAATTCCCCAGTTGAGATTTTCTCGAGACTGCTTTTGGTAACAGATGCCGGTTCAAGAACAGAAAAATTACCGTTTTTGTCCGAAACAATAACGGTGCCTTTTTGGTCATAAATGCGGATCAGCTGATCTTTATCATTCATTTCTCTTAAAAAATCTGAACTTTTGACTATCTCTGTTGCAGTCAGCTTGTCTTCGCGATCCTTATAATATGTCGCAAGATCCGTCATTGTCCGGTTAACAACTTGTTCTTCCCGTTTCATCATCAATTTCGATACTGAATTGTATTCTAGAAAACTAAATAAAAAAAACGTTAAAAAGATGGCAGATGAGCTGCTTAAAATGAGTTTTGTCTGCCAACGCATCGCTTGTGACGGGTTGGTTAAATCGTTTTTCATCTCATCACATATCCAGTGCCGCGAACAGTTTGAATATAACTTCCTTCATTCTGTTCATCAATTTTATTGCGCAAGTAGCGCACATATACATCGACAACGTTTGTTTCGACTCCGGTCTGATAGCCCCAGACTTTGTTGAGTAGGACTTCACGAGAAAGCACTATATTAATATTGCTCATAAAGACGACAAGCAAATCATATTCCCGCTTTGTTAGTGCGATCTGCTTATCTCCCTTTTTTACAATGCACGATTCCAACTCAACGGATAGATCTTTAAATGTCAGGACAGTCAGGTGGTTTCCAGTCAATGCATCAACCCTTCTGAGGAGCGACCTTAATCTTGCCAGCAGCTCTTCAATCGCAAACGGTTTGATAATATAATCATCTGCACCGCTATCTAGTCCGGATACTCTGTCCAACACCGTATCCCGTGCGGTAATCATGATAATCGGTACCATTTTATTTACTTGGCGTATCCTTCGGCATACTTCCAAACCATTTAATTCCGGCAGCATCAGATCAAGCAAGATGGCATCCCAGTTTTCTGATATGGCCGCATTAAGACCATTTCTGCCATCACCAAAAACACTTGCCTCGTACCCTTCATATTTCAGTTCCAATTCAATAAATCTTGCTAAATTTTTTTCATCCTCTATAATTAAAACTTTCGGCATAAGGCTCACTCTCATCCTCAAATTTCATTACCTTTATTTTAACTGATGTTTATCTTGAATCAAAGACAACAATGCATGAACAATCTCAATCGATTGAAACGAAAGCAAAGATATTGCTGTTACCGAAAAAAATCCTACCATTAGTAATCGTCCCCATAACATTTTCCATTCCTCCTTTAGATTTTTTTCCAGCATCGGTAAAATCACGGGATGAATGATCTGTCAATACTGCATCGGACATTATTGGTCTTACCTTTTATTGTAAGCTGAATTCATTAAGCTTCAATGAAAAGCAAGTGAGAATTTAATAAAAAACGACCTGATCATTTCAAGCGCAAACGAATAAGAAAAACACATGCAGGGAGTGCATGTGTTTCAAAATGAAAGCTGTTCATTATTGGTCAGATGGATTTATAGCAGCAACCAAATCCAACATCTGAGCAATAATGAAATCGATTGAGCTTTACGTCCCCTCGATGATCATGCTTTCTATACTATGTTCTCATAGTAACAACCTTTTCAAAGAGAACAATGAGAGACAGATTAAAATTTGATTAGAATTGATTTTTAAACCAATTGTGGACGGATTGACAAGTCCTCTAATTGTTCTGCAACCTTTTTAGCAGCCTCTTCATGCGTATCAGCATATATATGGATAAAGTCTCCAACATATTCCTGACGCTTATGATCATATTTTGGATCATAATAATCTTCCAACAGAATTTTTATCATTTTCGTGTATTCTCTGTTTTCAAGATGGGTTTGAAGTTGTTGGATCATTTCATGATCTTTCATTCTTGGGAAGATTCGTTCCAGGTTTTGCTTAATTTCATGATAATACCATGGAGCCTGTTCGTATGGATAAATATATTCGTTTGCGATATGCTGTACTCTTGCCTCCATGGAAGTTTGCAAATAAATATGGATGCCGTTAAATTTTTTCGTCATTAGCTCTTCCGGCTGTGTCGCCTTGCCAATTCTTTTGCTTTCTGCTTCCATTAGAAAATATGGGGTTCCCTCGATTTCTTTAAGCCGTTTAAACAAGAGCGAATCAAATGTTTTTTGATTATGACCGTTTCCAAGCCCCACCGTTCCGAAGATCGACCCGCGGTGAGCTGCCAATTCTTCCAAGTCTACAACAGGGTAGCCCATATTGTTCAGCAGTTTTAAAATTTCGGTTTTTCCAATACCTGTAAGCCCATGAAGAACAATTGCACGCTCAGGCAGCATGCGCGGGATTTCTTGAAGAATGTATTGGCGATAGGCTTTGTATCCCCCAGCTAATCGCTTTGCCCGAATTCCGGCAAATTCGAGAAATGTGACGACTGCTTTGCTTCGCATTCCTCCTCGCCAGCAGTGTATAATCGGCTGATCACTAGAATCGGATCTTGTGTCTTTAATCAATTGCAGCATGTTGGGAATTTTTGGCGAGACGAACTCCATCGCTTTCCATTTGGCTGCATCTTGACCCACTTGTTTATAGATTGTACCGATTTCTTGCCTTTCATCATCCGTAAATAATGGTATATTAATTGCACCGGGAATCGACCCATCTTTAAATTCAATTGGAGAGCGCACATCGATAATGACGGGGTGATCTAATTGGTATAGTTCTTCAATCGTAATATCTTTCAATTTAAATAACGCTCCTCATTTTTGAATGCTTATGTTAAAACAAAGACAACTTCCATTGTTGGAAGTTGTTTTTCGATAATCTTATTATAATATAATGAAACATTTTTTTGTACTTCAAGGCCCTTTTTCTTTTTTATCTGTCTACCATTAAGAATTTCCCGTTTTTTTCTTTTTAAGCTTTTGATTTAATCTTTTTTTGTTTTTGCTGCAAAATTGGATCCGGTTAATTTTTCGATCGCCCGGCAAAATCGTCTCCACTCTGCTGGATAGCAATCCGTTCCCTCACTGTAATAAATTTTCTCGCTCGTTACGAATTTCACCGTCCAGTTCGTATCCCCAAGATGAATTCCTTCTGATGTGGCGTACAATGGCTGCCACTCCCAAATTTTCATATTGAAAATTTCACTTTTGAATTCTTTAAAATCCCCTGGAGTTTTTGGTAAAAATGAATTTTTCCCTTTTTGCCTAGGAAGGTTTCTCCATTCAAAGTAGGTAAATCTTTTTTTCGTAAAGTTGACATTGACTTGGTAACAAATGCCCTGCTCCACTTCAAGAGTGGCCACTAAAAAAAGGGGCTTTTTGTCGGGAGCGATTGAAATCTCTCCCTCTTGAATCTGAAATAATTCTTTTTTTCGATTGACAATTGATTGAATATGTACGGGTAAAAAAAGGTTTTCAAGATCAGATGAAAGTCTGCGATTCACTTCAGCACAAATTGACGATATCGTCATCGATCCATTGTCTTCTAGAATTGAAATGATTGTTTCAAAAACTTTCATAATGCATCACCCTTATTTTGATACCGATTTAGGAAGCACGATCATGCCAATAACCAAATTATACAAAACCAACAAAAGTTCCGCTGTAACAATTCGCACGTTATTCCATAAAAAAACCACATTTCGTCGCGTAAACGAAAGTGGCTGAATCAACTTTTTATCTAGGCACAGATTGCAGTACAAAAAACAGTCTTTCCATTGCTTCGAGATCATTCTTCTCAAACAATTCAACAATTTTGCTTCCGACAATTACGCCATCACAGTAGTTTGTTAGTTCAATAATTTGACTTTCACTTGAAATTCCAAATCCTGCAAGAACCGGTAGCGGGCTAACTTCTTTAACCATTTTTAAAAACTGAATCAATTCTTCATCATACGAATTTCGGACACCCGTAATTCCTTTTACCGTTACGGTATACAAAAATCCGTTTCCCCTGTTTGCAATTTGTACGATCCTTTCTTTAGGTGTTGTCATTGTGACAAGGCGGATCAATTCAATATTTGCTTTTACTAGTTCCGAAACGATTAAATCCTCTTCCTCGATTGGCAGATCCGGAATAATACATGCTGCAACTCCGGCCTTCTGTAAATCTTGAACGAACGAACCTGCACCATAACGATAAACCGGATTCATATATGTCATAATAATAATCGGAACCGTAACTACATCTTTGCCTTTCTCCAATTCAGTTAAAGTGTTCCTTAAACTTGTTCCTGCTTTCAGTGCACGAATGCCCGCGCTCTGAATGGTCGGACCATCTGCCACCGGATCTGAAAAAGGAATACCCACTTCAATTGCCGATGCTCCCTTTTTTTGCAGCAGTACCAATCGATCAATTAGACAGTCAAGACCCCCATCTCCGGCCATGATATAAGGGACAAAAGCCTTTTGCTGATTTCGTTTCAATTGGGCGAATGTTTCCGTTAGTTTATTGACCATTTGTTTTCTCTCCTTCCAGCACTGCTCTTACGGTATCGACGTCCTTATCTCCTCTTCCAGAAAGACAGACAACCATGCTCTCTGATTCTTTCATTTGGGCTGCAAGCTTTATAGCATAAGCTATGGCGTGTGCACTTTCAAGTGCAGGGATAATACCTTCAAGTTTTGTCAAAAGCTGAAATGCTTCAAGCGCCTCCTGGTCGGTAACTGAGGTATAACTAGCACGGCCAATTTCTTTAAAATAGCTATGCTCTGGGCCAACTCCTGGGTAGTCGAGCCCGGCGGAAATCGAGTGGGCTTCCACTACTTGCCCATCTTCATCTTGTAAAAGATACATCAATGCACCGTGCAGGACACCCGGACTACCTTTTGTCAATGACGCTGCATGAAAATTTGTTTCGATCCCTTGTCCGGCAGCCTCGACCCCGTACAGTTTCACTTCCTTGTCGTCGACAAATGGATAAAACATTCCCATCGAGTTGCTGC
>JAKACS010000318.1 GCA_021821235.1 Bacillota bacterium | reverse complement strand
TCCGGCTGGCGATCGCGGACAGCCATGCCCCGATTTTGCAGGCATTTTTCAGCTTATCCAATTTTTGACATTCCTTCAGTAAGAAAGCGACCTTTTGTGACCGAATATGCAACAGAAAACACACGCTGGTAATATTGAGAGAATAGTTGATTAAAATTCATTTTTTCATACTCCCGCCCTATTTCAGTGCATTTTTTACAAATTCAGGAGCATGTTCTTGATCAAAATAAAAGAGTTCCGGGGATTTACTCTGTTTATAATAGAACAATGCGACATAGTCTCCGCGACGCAAACTAGCTTGTTGAAGTGCCTCGCTCAATTGCGCTTTATCGGTAATGTTTAATTTATTCGCTTCGTTCTCCGCCTTTTTTATAATGGTGTTTGGGTCGAATTGCTTTCCAAAATTATTTTTGGCAACAACAATATGATCAAGATCATCGGCGGTAACTTTTGCTTTTTCCAAGAGATTTTTCTCTTCCAGCCATTTCGTTAATTGACGATACGTTGGTTTAAATTCCAGGTTCACTTGACGTTTTTTTCCTAAATCAATTACAATTGACGATCCTCGTCCCTGGTAATATTCACTATCGTCATAGGATTCAGCTAATATATCTGCTTTCAGCAAGTCTAAAACTTGCTTGACTTCTTGCGGTTCATAGACAATGACCTTGCGTCCATCCGAGCTATTGGCCAGAATCGAAATTGTCTGTATCTCGTTTTGCTTGATCTGGAAGATTTCATTGGTTGACCGCTTGTAATCGGCCGTTTCATAAATCGTTTTAAACGTATCTGCATAAAGCCGTTTGTCCACTCTGTATTCACGTAGCATTGTACTGTTATCGTCTAATTCATACTTGATAATAAAATATTCCTTGCGTTTTTCATTCCGTTGATTGATTTTTTGATTGGCAATGATTTGCTGCTGCAATTTTCGCACGGCCGCAATGCTCACTTGGCTTTTCATAGACTGCGGACGGTAAATTTCTTCGCTAAAACCGATTGTGTCCTGGAACATACTTGGATTATCGCTTACAAGCACACTCTTTACTTCCGTCTGCGCTGGAATCCGATTTTCGTAAAAGCCCATTGATTTGACAGCAACGGTGGCCAGTATGAATACAAGCAGATAAATCGCGAGCCCTTTCAGCTTGCCAAAAACCCGCCAATTTTTCTCCAAAACCATCTCGGCAAGAAAATAGCCGGCGGCCGCACCAATCACGTATCCAAAGATTGTCCAGCCGAGACTGCTATAAGATACTTGATAAAAGTAGGCTCCGCCAACAAGCATCAGCGAAAATGTGAACCCATATTTGAAAATTTCACGCATATTTGCAAACGCAATCGCTTCAGATGCAGCTTCCACCTTCCTTTTTCTATAAAAATAGAGCGACAGCCAATAAAGAATCAGCGCGATCCCGCCATAAACAACCGCTACATTCCATATAAAAGGCCGTCCTTGCAAAACGGTTGCGTAGGTAAGCGGCGACATCTTCTCCAACTGCTTTGCAAGAAAAACATCACTTGGAAAGCCATACAATAAAATGTTTAAATTTAACAAAACTAAAACCGTGATTCCGCCCGGAAAGAAAAGCAGCGCGTACGTCAGAACCAAATGAACGACAGACATCCCCGTCATGACCGCAACAACAATGCTAACCGTGTAAAGGATTAGGTTGATTAGTATCGTCGTACCTGCCCAGTACAAAATATCGACTTTCCTAAAATAATTGCCTAAATCCATTGCCGTCTGGGCAAACAACAAGATGATGGCAATCACAATAACCGGCAAAACCAACAGAGTAATTCCGGATAAAGCATAATGATGGAAAAGCTTCTCCCTTTTCAGCGGCAGGCTATGCATTAGGTCTGCTGCTTTTTTCACATGAAGATAGCGAAACAGGAAGATCGCCATCAGCACCGGAACGGTGATCAGTAAAGGCATTTGCAAGGTAAAATTATATTGAAACAAGTTATCAGGTTTTGGAACTGGAATATTTTGTTTATCCGAATACATCATCATGATCCGAATCGGCAAGGCAATCAGCAGGCCAAGAAAATAAACAACTGATATCCATCCGGCACTACGGCCAATTTGTTTGACGAGTTCTTTGTTATACGATGATATTTTGGATGGCATAGCCGATGTCCCCCATTTCATAGATAAAAATTTCTTCAAGTGTGAGCGGCAGCAGATCAAAAATAAGCGGATGGGTCTCACGAATCTGCTGGGCAATCACTTCTTCCTTCCCGCGAACGATCAGTAGCGTTATGCTGCCGCGCCTTTCCTTATAAAGGACATTCAAATTCTTCAGCAGAATTTGCGGGAATCCTTGTTGATAGGCGACCTGAACTTTATGGACATCGGATTTCAGTTCATCCAGCTCTTTTTCTAAGACCATTTGGCCATTGTGAATAATTCCGACGTGATCACAAAGATCTTCTACTTCAAGGAGATTGTGCGACGAAATTAATATGGTCATTTCCCGTGCGGCCACGTCCTGAATCAGCAGGTTCTTCACTTTTTTGCGTACAACCGGATCAAGTCCGTCAAGTGGCTCGTCCAGAAGCAAAACGTCAGGTTGTGCCGCGAGGGCAAGGATAAAGGCAGCCTGTCGTTGCCAGCCTTTTGAAAAGGTATGTAATTTTTTGTTTACGTCAAAAGAAAATGCTTCGGCAAGGTTTAAAAAGCGTTCAGCATTCCAACTTGGATAAAGACTGTGATAAAAATCAGCCATTTGTTTTGCTGTGTAATTGGTTAGGAAGTATGGCTGATCCGGAATATAGACGATTTGCTGCTTGATTGCCGGATTTTCATAGACAGGCTCACCACCGATGGTGATCTCCCCTTGTTCCGGACGGTAAATCCCCGCTAGCAGTTTAAGCAAGGTTGTTTTCCCGGCACCGTTTGAGCCGATCAATCCAAAAATTGAACCTTTTTCGATTGTCATGTTGATATTTTTCACTGCTTCATATTTTTCAAATTGCTTGCTGGCGTTTTTCACCTCAATCATTTGCTTCGCCCCCTCCTTTTTTGTTCTCAATCTCGCGGATGAATTCGATTAATTCCTTTGTCGTTAAGCCAAGGTAAAAAGCTTCCAATATCAATTTTTCAAGCTCTTTCTTAACGAACAATATTTTCTCGCCATCCTTTTTCTGATTGTTTGGACTTACGAAACTGCCCTTTCCTTTTACCGAATAAATAAATCCTTGCGTCTCAAGTTCCCGATATGCTTTTTGAATCGTGTTCGGATTAATCGTCAGCTCATGTGCCATCGCTCGAACGGACGGCAGCTGTTCATCCGGTTTCAACACTTCATTTATGATGAACTCCTTTAACTTATCAACCAATTGTTCATAAATGGGTTTTCGGCTTCGCAAATCAAGCTCAAACATAATGACCCCCAATCTGTACCAAGTGTACTATTATTAATAATACAGTTTGATTATAAGCCATGCTTTCCGGAAATAAAAGCATTTTTTAAGATTTTATTGGAATTTTTTCTGAGTAATTAGGGATAATGAACTATTTATTTGTGTTTCATTGGACAGGAAGTTTATGACTTTATTTGCCGAATTTAGGAAAAAACAGACAGGTAAACATGCTTAGTTATGGCTAGGCGGAATTAGTTGTGATGTAGGCGGAAAAAAGGTGTTCGAAGGCGGAATTCTTCACTAGTTAGGCGGAAAAGTGACAACTGTAGGCGGAATCCAGTTCATGGGCCGAGATTTTTTCCAGAAAAGAGGTAATTTTTAGCCTTTTGCAAGTAGTGACATACTTGAATTTTGTAAATATCTGAACGATTTACGCTCACCCGATGTCTAATAGTAAAAATTTCTCTTTTATTTGCGCTCACCAACTATACCTTTATGAAACAAAAAAAGACCTCATAGGAACGATGAGATCTTTAACCAACCTTTTATTACTGTGCGAGGGAGCCATCCGCTTGATTGTTTTTTAACTGCGTGAAGATTTTTTGATAGACTTCCGCTTCGCCCAACAGGCCCTTCTGTTGATAGCATTTGCAAATTTTCAACACTGGCTCCGGATCCTGCGGCCTTAACTCCATTTCCCAAAAATAGCAGTCAATCGCTTGATCGTACTGTTTAAATTCCACATACAAATCGCCGAGCTCCATCATCTCGTCCGGATTTTCTGCCAATTCCATCATCCGCGACAATTTGCGAAGAACGGATGAATGAGGAAAAAACGTTTGGATTGGCAGCAATTTTTCGTAAACAGTTTTCAAATCCAATCGGCGGAACAAACTTACTGTCAGTTGGAACACCTTGTCATCCACTTTCACCCTATTTCCAGCGGTGACTTCCTTTTCAAAAATCGCCAAAAAGGAATTTAAATGGGCAGCCAGAAAATCAGCCTCGACCTTTTCCCACAGCATTTTCCATATCGGGTCATACTCTTTTGGCAAGTCATTGAGAAAAGGCAGCAAATACAGTGTCGCTGATTCAGATTGGTCATTTTTCAGCATTTTTTCAATTACTTGCTTTGTCCCGGGCAGCAATCGAAACGGGTTCATTCCCGCTTTTGTTAAAATAAATATCCAGTCCGGCATGGTAATGAATTTTAAAGCCATCGGCGTGTAAAATTCAAGCTCATCTGTTCGTTTTTGTTCCAACCACAATAAAAGCAAATCAACAAAGGAATGTTTGGAAAGCAGAAGATCTTTCAACATCGCCCGCTTGTTCGGATCCGTACGATAGTTGAAACAATGTAGATCAACATAGAGAGGGTCTTTTTTCAAAATATCAGCCATACTTGAGGAAGAATAGAATTTTTGATAGGAATAAAATTCTTGGGAATTCAGCCGCTCGCTGACCGATTGATCATCAGGATAAAATGCTGTTAAAATTTGCAAAATCTGAAAGGCTTTCATGAATTTTCCGTTGCGACGATAGTGGAAAAAAATCTTTTCAATCAATTTTTTGAGGTGGTCTTTTGTAAAAAAGGAGTCAAGCGTTGTAGCAATGTACGCAATTTCTTGTGGGGAAAAATCAGCTTGCAGCTTGGTAAAAAGCTTG
>JAKACS010000317.1 GCA_021821235.1 Bacillota bacterium | reverse complement strand
TAGCGGAATTCCATAAAATCCGCTGCCCTCAACTTGATAATGCCCTGTTATAGCTCCTAGTAAAACTTGCACAAGCCAGAGAGCAGCAACGACCCAAAAGTATTTTTGGGTAGCTTTCATCGAAGGTGTTGGTGTTAACGCGAGTAACGGGTCACTTTCTGGAAAAGACTCCTCCGCTTCATGATGTTTTTGGGCTGCATAATACCATGCTAAGCCGCCTATTCCAGCTAAAAGCAGGACAAAACTGACAACAGACCAAACAACCATTTCGCCTGTTGGCCGGTTGCCAATCAAATCTTCATTCGGCCAGTTGTTTGTATAGGTTACCTGATCACCAGGACGATTTGTTTCGGTTGCCCATGTTGCCCACCATAAAAAGCTGATAAACGAGCGAAGCCGATCAGGACTTTTGATCACGTTCTTCGGCATAGCATAATCATTGCGCAATTTGTCAAGCTTAGGATCATCTGTAAATAAAGATGCATAATGCTGACTAACATTTGCAATTGCACTGGCTCTTAACGGGGAAATGGTGATTTTCCCTGTTTCTTGATCGTAAGTGTTTTTACGAATCTCTTTTTTCAGCCTGGCACGAAGAGCAGCCTGGTTTTCATCATTTAATGCGGAATATTTTTTACCAAATTCTTTTTTTGCCCAACTATCGAGCATCCACATTGATTCGCGATGAAGCCAATCAGCTGTCCAGTCTGGCGCGACATAGGCGCCATGCCCCCAAACACTTCCCAATTCCTGACCACCAATGGATTGCCAAACATTTTGCCCTTCTTGAATATCCTTTTTCGTAAAAAGAATCGTTCCGTCTGTTGAAACTACTTGGTTTGGAATGGGCGGTTCCGTATATAAAAGACGGCCTCCGTAATAGCCAAGAACAGCGAATGAAGCAATAAAGACGATTGCTAGACTAATCCATAACTTTCTGTAATGCACAGGCTCTCCTCCATTCAATAAAATTCAGGATTTCCAAATTAACCAAGTAAAAGGAAATCCCAACCATATATTTCCCTCAATTTGGAATAAAATGCATTTAAAAATAAAAAAAGCGAACCAAAAAAGCAAGCGTTTTGAAGCTTTACTAATTTTTCTAGTAAATGGCCTAATTACTATGCTTAGCTTTTAAATAGGTATAGAATAAATATGTACATATTATCTTTTTCACAAAGGTAATGGGTATCAGGAAATTTAGTATTCATAAAAAATGAAGGAGGGGCCCTAAAATGTCATTACGGTTCAATTATCGTTCAGAAAATCCGGAAAGCTACGAAACACTCATTAAATTGGAAGGATTAATGAGCAGAAGCGGACTTGATAAAAAAATCTATGAACTGATTAAAATTCGTGCTTCACAAATAAACGGCTGTGCTTTTTGCGTTGATATGCACACCACTGATTTACTGAAAATGGGAGAAACGAGCCAACGTGTGAATTTAATTAGTGTCTGGCGTGAGGCAAATGATCTTTTTACCGAAAAAGAAAAGGCTGTTCTTGAATTAACCGAGGCTGTTACCTTGATTGCAAATAACGGTGTACCACAAGAGTTGTATGAGAAAGTGCGTACCTTCTTTTCAGAAAAAGAATATGTAGATTTAATTATGGCCATCAATACGATCAATTGCTGGAACAGAATCGCGATCTCAACAGGAATGTATCCAGGCTGCTTTTAATCGTAAACAGCAAAACTTAAATCCTCAGCAGTGTGCTGAGGATCTCCTTTGCAAAACTTCTTACAATGTCATTTGATATTACAAAACTCAACAGGACAGTTTTCGCAGTGAATCTCACTTTTCAAATACTGTAGATGATGGACGGTAATCCTCTTTCGTTTGACTGAAATAATCCCCAGATCTCTTAAATCCGTCAGCATTCTCGAAACCGTTTCTCTCGCTATCCCACATAAATTGGCCAATTCCTGGCTCGATAGTTGAAGATTAATAAAGATTCCATCTTCTTGTAAAATTCCATAACTATTACATAAACGGATCAGAGTGGAGTAAAGAGCCCCCTTTTTCCCAAGAAGCACAAGATCCCGAAATTTCGTAATCGTTCTGCGAAAATGGTCGTTCATCCACTTTAAATATTCCATCGCCAGTTTGCTATTTTGAAAAAGTTCCTGTTCAAGCGTTTCAATATCAATTGCTGCCACTTCCGTGTTTTCAAGCACTTTTGCATTGAAAAAATAGGTTGGATTTTCTGTGAATAGCGTTAGCTCGCCTACCATATCATTTGCTTGACAAAGCCGCAAGCCGAGTTCTTTTCCATCCGAATTCACTTTCGAAATCATAATCTTTCCATTTCGAATAATATACATTTCCTTCGCCGGTTGCCCTTCAGAAAATAAAAAGGTTCCCTTTTCTGCGAAATTAGTCCGTCCAGAAGATTTTAGCAGCTCAATTAATTGAAAGGAAACGGTTTCTGAGCACTTTTGAACAATCATTTTGTTCAACTCCCTATCCAAAAGGTCAAACATCCAACCCATAATAAGTTGCCCATTTAGGGAGTTCGAAAACATCAAACAGAGGACTAGATTTCATTTGGCATCCTGTTCCTTCTCTAGTCCTCTTGATTTGATTGATTAAAACTCCCTGTTTCTCCGATAAAGAATGTAACTCCGTTTAAAATAACTAAGCGGGGCGCTCCACACATGAACTAAACGCGTGAATGGCCAAATCCCGATTAGAAGAAAAGACAGGAATAGATGAAGCTGAAAACCAAATGGTACCTCTTTCATTTGCTCAGGATTAGGCGTAAAGGTAAGCAATCCTCTCACCCATGGACTAATTGTCTCCCGATAATCAAACGTCGGATATAACTGATTGCCAATTAAAGTATTGTAAAGTCCGACAATGATAATCAAAAAAATAAGCCAGATCGTAACAATGTCGCTGACATCACTTGTCAGCCGAATCCGCACATTCGCATGACGGCGGCTCAATAAAATAAGGATCCCCACGAGCGTCAGCAGTCCCGCAAATCCTCCTCCGTAGACCGCTCCGGCGTGATAGACCGTTTCGGTTATCCCTACATTTTCCAGAATTGCTTTTGGAATCAGCAATCCTACCACATGCCCTAAGAAAACAAGTAAGATCCCAATATGAAACAGCATGCTGCCCCATTTTAGCTGATTTTTTTCAAAAAACTCACTTGATTTAGCTGTCCATTTTAATTGATTTACAGAGTAGGAATAAATATGTCCGCAAATAAAAACCATAATCATTAAATAAGGGAAAATAACCCATAGAAATTGATTCATTCTTCAATCTCCTTCCCTTATTAGAGTGATTTTTTCTATAGCGTCAATGCCCGATAAACATGCTGAGGCCAAATAGCCATAAGGGCTTTTCTTTTGTTCTAATTCATCCTTCAGCTCCCGGATCGAATCTCTGAAACTATCAAGCAAGTTTGCTCCAATTTTCAGCGGGGCAGCCGAAACAAACTCTAACACAAGCGGCAAAAAATCAGGCAGCTCTTCATCTGTCATTAAAAACCCATTTTCTCTGTATAATTCTTTCAGCTCAACAAGGATGTGCCCCCGTTCCCGCCGTTCACCTACTTTTAAATAGGTAAGGTTGAGCGGGCACTTTGGATTAAAGTCAAATAAGGTAACATAGTGTTCGGTTAGATCATCCAGTGAGATTTCGCCAATTTCAAATAAGAAGGAAAGTAATGGTTCCTTTATGATTGAATCTGTGAATTGATTGGTTTCTTCTACTAATTCTCTCCATTGTAGCCATCGATTTTCAGGGTATTGCAGTAAATAGGAAATCATACGGAAAGAATTTCGCACCTCAATTTCATTTTTTGAGGAAATGAAATTGTCCGTTCGTTCCATCATAACCACCTACCTCGCATGTATTACAGTCAAATTCATAGCCTGTTGAGCCCTGTTCATGATAAAGATTTGCAAAATGTTCTTTATGTGCCGTAGGTATAACAAAGCGATCTTCGTATTTTGCAATTGCCAACAAGCGGTACATTTCCTCCATGAGATGAGCATTCATGCCTACTTTTTCAAGAAGAAGACTGCTCGGGGTCTCACCCAGTTTTTTTGCTCTCATATAATGGCGCATGACGACAATCTTTTGAAGAACGTCCTTTATTACGTCTGTATCGCCGGCACTTAGCATGCTTGCCAGATAATCGAGCGGGATTCTCATTTGGCTGATAGCTGGAAACATTGATTCAAGGGATCCGTTTAGATCCTTACCCTCAAACAATTGAGTAAACGGGCTTAATGGCGGTACATACCATACCATTGGTAAGGTTCGGTATTCAGGATGAAGCGGCAAGGCAATCTGATATTGAATCGCCAGTTTGTAAATGGGCGATTTACGAGCAGCTTCGAGCCAATCCTCCGAAATACCATCTCTTTTTGCTTGCTCAGCCACTTTTGGATCATTTGGATCAAGAAATAGGCTTAATTGTTGTTGATACAGCTCCTGTTCACTTGACACGGAAGCGACTTCTTTCACCCGATCGGCATCATAGAGCAGAACGCCGATATAGCGCAGCCGCCCTGTGCATGTTTCTGCACAAACAGTTGGCAGACCGGCTTCAATTCTTGGGAAACAAAAGGTACATTTTTCCGCCTTTTGCGTTTCCCAATTAAAATATACTTTTTTATATGGGCAACCCGACATACAATACCGCCAACCGCGGCATTGCTCTTGGTCAACTAAAACAATTCCGTCTTCATCCCGTTTATAAATGGCGCCGGACGGGCAGGAGGCAACACAGCTTGGGTTTAAACAATGTTCACACATTCTTGGCATATACATCATAAATGCTTGCTCAAATTCAAATTTTATTGATTCTTCTAGTTTTTTTACATTCGGGTCTTTCGGTCCTGTCACATGTGTGCCGGCAAGATCATCTTCCCAGTTTGGCCCCCATTCAAGCTCCATCGTTTCACCGGTCACAAGCGATTTTGGCCGGGCAACTGGCTGATGTTTTGATTCCGGACTATTCGTTAATTTTTCGTAATTATATGTCCAGGGCTCATAATATTCATCCATTGTCGGC
>JAKACS010000316.1 GCA_021821235.1 Bacillota bacterium | reverse complement strand
CGATTGTAGCCGATTTAAGGTCGCGGCCAAGCTCTTCAGTGATCACTTCCCCGCCAGTTAATGCAGCAATATCTTCAAGCATTGCTTTGCGACGGTCGCCGAAGCCAGGAGCTTTAACAGCTACTGCATTGAATGTTCCGCGCAGTTTGTTAACAACCAATGTTGCAAGGGCTTCACCTTCAACATCTTCAGCAATCAAAAGCAATGGCTTGCCTTGTTGCACCACTTGCTCAAGAACAGGAAGGATTTCCTGGATGCTGGAGATTTTTTTATCGGTAATTAAGATATATGGATTGTCTAAAACAGCTTCCATTTTATCAGAATCCGTTACCATGTATGGAGAAGCATAGCCGCGGTCAAATTGCATCCCTTCGACTACATCCAATTCTGTTGTGAAGCCTTTGGATTCTTCAATTGTGATAACGCCGTCGTTGCCAACGCGCTCCATTGCTTCAGCAATCAATTGGCCAACTTCTTCGTCAGCAGCAGAAATCGCAGCAACTTGCGCAATCGATGCTTTGCTTTCGATTGGCTTTGAAATGGCTTTTAATTCTTCAACAGCAGTAGCTACTGCTTTTTCGATTCCTTTGCGGATTCCCATTGGGTTCGCGCCGGCTGTTACGTTTTTCAGACCTTCACGAATCATCGCTTGAGCAAGAACCGTTGCCGTTGTTGTACCGTCACCGGCAACATCGTTTGTTTTGCTGGCAACTTCTGCAACAAGCTTCGCACCCATGTTTTCGAAAGCATCTTCTAATTCGATTTCTTTGGCAATCGTTACACCGTCATTTGTGATTAGCGGTGAGCCGAATTTTTTCTCAAGAACGACGTTGCGTCCTTTTGGTCCAAGCGTTACTTTTACCGCATTTGCAAGAGCATCGACACCACGAAGCATCGCGCGGCGGGCATCTTCACTAAATTTAATTTCTTTAGCCATTTACAAGAACCTCCTCAAAAGATTTACTAAGTATAAATGTTCGAATTAGATTACTCGCCTACAACAGCAAGAATGTCGTTTTCGCGTAAAATTAAGTATTCAGTACCTTGGTATTTCACTTCAGTACCAGAGTATTTTGAGAAGATAATGCGATCGCCTACAGAAACTTCAAGGGCAACGCGCTCTCCATTATCAAGGACGCGACCCGTACCAACGGCAACAACCTTTCCTTCCTGAGGCTTTTCTTTAGCTGAGTCCGGTAATACGATACCGCTTGCAGTTTTTTCTTCTGATTCAACAAGCTCGATCACAATGCGATCACCTAGTGGTCTTAACAATTCAAACAACCTCCTCAAATTGATATGTTATTCAGTCATTATTAGCACTCACTTCACTTGAGTGCTAACACAATTATTATAATAATGAATCGAATAATTTTTTGCAAGTATGAAGCCAAAATTTTTTGCAAAAAAATTGCTTTATTTGCCAATACAAACACCTTTAAAAGTATGCTGATCGTCAACCGATTTTATACCAACCTTTTTCGCGAAAACGCTTCTATTTGAAAGAACGGCTAGTAAAAGAGTAGAATGGTTTATAGCGCAGAAATATCTTTGAAGGAGACTCGCATTTTGAAAAGAGACTATTGGACAATCTTAATTGTATACATTGCCATGCAATTTTCCAGTTTCGCCGGCATCCCGCTTACCGCATTTATTCTTAAGCAGCTTGGTCAAAATCAAAGGCTAGCTGTTCCTTATTGGCTGATTATTAGTTTTAGTATCGGTCTTGCCATCACCTTGTTTATTTTGCGAAAAGAAATGCGCAGCACGCGTGATAACCGTTCGGGAAGCTCGCTTAGCGCCTCGGTCATCTGGTCCATTTTTGGCATTTTTCTTGCACTTTTCGCTCAATCGCTGGCAGCGAACATTGAGCGGCTGATCGGCGTGCCGATGGGGTCTGAAAATACACAGCAAATTTTAAAAATCATTGACACCTTACCATTAACGATACTCGTCAGCTCGATCTTCGGGCCGATTCTTGAAGAAATCGTTTTTCGAAAAATCCTGTTTGGAACTCTGTATAAACAATTTAACTTCTTCGTCTCCGCGCTCGCAAGTTCTGTTATCTTTGCGCTCGCACATATGGAGCCGCAGCATGTCCTGCTGTATTCATCCATGGGCTTTACCTTTGCCTATCTTTATATCCGGACAAAGCATATCCTTGTGCCCATCTTCGCCCATGTCGCCATGAATACACTTGTGGTCGTGCTTCAATCAGCCTACCGGAATGATATTGAAAAATTGATTCAAGATGCCGGACTTGTGCAAAATTTTATCGGAGGATTTTTATGAGACAGTCACCGTTCTTTTCTGGTTTCGTTTATTTGTTGTTAGGAGCCTTGTTTACGTACTTCGCCATCCAGGATGTCCAGCAAAATGGCTGGGGCTTTTTTGCCTACCTGCTCGTCATTCTTGCGACATTTGACCTTGGTTCGGGACTTAAAATCATTATCTTTTCCATTTCCAAAAATAAAAGGCCTCCTGCCCAATAGGGTAGGTAGGCCTTTCTTTTTTTACTCTTCCTCCAGTTCTTCCGTCGGATAATGCTTTAAAAAGTAGACAAGCGACTGCAATTCAACCGCCAAGTCGATATGATGAATCCGGATCGACGGAGGAACAGTTAATCTTGCTGGCGTGAAATTTAAAATTCCTTTAATATTGGCTTTGACCAATTTATCAGTTATCGTTTGCGCCACTGGTGCTGGAACCGTTAAAATGGCCACCTGGATATCCTCTGTCTTTAGTTGTTCCTCCAACTCATCCATCGGAAAGACCGGAACATCGCCAATCTTCGTCCCAATTTTATTCGGATCGACATCGAAGGCATACTCAATTTTCGTATTATTATTTTTTAAAAAATTATAATTTAAAAAAGCGGTGCCCAGATTCCCGACTCCGATTAAAGCTACTTTCGTCAATTCATCTTGATCAAGCGTTTTTCGAAAAAAGGATAGCAAATAGTTCACATTGTAGCCATAGCCTTTTTTCCCTAATGCCCCAAAATAGGAAAAGTCACGGCGAATTGTGGCCGAATCAACTTTCACGGCTTCACTTAATTCCGCTGAAGAAACTCTTTGTTTCCCTGAAGAATGAAGATGATTTAAAAAACGGTAATACAGCGGCAGCCGCTTTGCTGTCGCTTGCGGGATTTTCATTGTTTCATTGTTCATAAGACTCTCACACCCCCATCGATTTTAACTATGTTCGGTTCGTTTAAAATCACCATTCTTGCCGCCAGTTTTTTCAACAAGAAAGGTTGGACCAATGATCATCCCTTTATCAACTGCTTTGCACATGTCGTATACGGTCAACGCACAAGCTGAGGCGGCTGTTAGCGCTTCCATTTCTACACCTGTATTCCCTTTCGTTTTAACCGATGCCTTTATTTTTAATGTATATTGATCCGGTTGATCTTTTTCCCAAGAAAAAGAAACATTGATGCCGGTTAGGGCAATCGGGTGACACATTGGAATGATCTCCCACGTCTTCTTTGCAGCCATGATCGCCGCAATTTGAGCAACGGCTAACACATCGCCCTTTTTCATCTCGTTATTCGTAATTTTTTGATATATTTCTTCGCTTACGGTAATGCTGGAGTGAGCTAGTGCTGTCCTCGTTGTTTCAGGCTTGTCACTAACGTCCACCATTTTTGCCCTGCCTTCTTCATTGAAATGCGTAAATTCTGCCATTATTACATTCCTCCATTTAAATCATACACTATTTTTCACTGTATGTGTGAAACTTTGCACGAATAATCGTAAATTAATCGGTTTTTGTATCATTAAAAAACGATTCCACCAACTATATCCCGCAATCACGTGCAGTAAAATCCCACTCACTTTATTGCTGACAATCAAGGAATACGGTACACTAATTTTAGTAATTGAGGTGAAAAAAATGATACTGCTACAAGTCAATCAACTTTCAAAATACTATGGGGCTGACCTTATTTTATCGAATATAAAACTGGAATTACAAACTCGTGACCGCGTTGCATTAGTGGGCCGCAATGGCGCTGGAAAATCCACCTTATTAAAAATGATTGCCGGGCAACTCTCACATGACAGCGGTGAATTGATCAAGCCGAAAGATGTAACAATCGGCTATTTGGCGCAAAATACTGGTTTGGAATCCAATTTATCGATAGGGGAAGAAATGCTGACGGTGTTTTCTGACCTGCAAGCGATGGAAAAATCTTTGAGAAATTTAGAGGAAAGCATGGCCGATCCAGCCGTCCATGAAAATCAAGAGCGCTATGAAAGAATTCTCAAAGAATATGACCAGTTGCAAATCAATTTTAAGGAGCTTGGCGGCTATCAGTACGAAGCCGATATCCGTTCGGTGCTGCACGGGCTGAATTTTCACAATGATTCCTTGCTGATTTCCAGCTTAAGCGGTGGCCAAAAAACCCGACTGGCATTGGGAAAACTGCTTCTCACAAAGCCGGATATTTTAATATTGGACGAGCCGACAAACCATTTAGACATTGAAACCCTCTCCTGGCTCGAGCAATATTTGCAAAGCTATGATGGCGCCATTTTGATTGTTTCCCATGACCGCTATTTTCTTGATAAAGTCGTCAATACCGTTTATGAAGTTTCCCGTCGACACATACGAAAGTTCACGGGAAATTACAGTTCCTATTTGGAGCAAAAGGCTGCTAATTACGAACGGGAAATGAAACTATATGAAAAGCAGCAACAGGAAATTGCCGATTTGCAAGATTTTATTCAGCGCAATTTGACAAGGGCGTCTACAACCAAACGGGCACAAAGCAGACGTAAAAAATTGGATAAAATGGAAATTATTGATCGACCTTTAGGGGATGAAAAATCCGCTTCCTTCTCGTTCGAGATTGAACGGCAAAGTGGCAATGATGTGCTAAAGATAGAAAACCTGACAATTGGTTACGATGAAAAAATTGCCGGAAATCTCTCTTTCCAAGTAAACCGCGGCGATAGCATTGCCTTAGTTGGCCCAAACGGAATTGGCAAATCAACACTTTTAAAAACGATTATAAAAAAGCTGCCATCCCTTTCTGGT
>JAKACS010000315.1 GCA_021821235.1 Bacillota bacterium | reverse complement strand
GATTCCCATTTTTGCCGTAAACCATCCATCAACCCGGTTTTTCCCTTTTACTGGTATTTAGTGGGCGATAGACTCTTCTATCAACCGGTTTTTTACCTTTTACTGGTATTTACTGAGCGATAGACTCTTCTATCAACCGGTTTTTTCCCTTTTACTGGCATTTTATAAGCAATAGGCTCCTCTATCAACCGGTTTTTTCCCTTTTACTGGTATTTACTAAGCGATAGGCTCCTCTATCAACCGGTTTTTTCCCTTTTACTGGTATTTACTAAGCGATAGACTCCTCTATCAACCGGTTTTTTCCCTTTTACTGGTATTTACTAAGCGATAGGCTCCTCTATCAACCGGTTTTTTCCCTTTTACTGGCATTTTCCAAGCGATAGGCTCCTCTATCAACCGGTTTTTTCCCTTTTACTGGCATTTTCCAAGCGATAGGCTCCTCTATCAACCGGTTTTTTACCTTTTACTGGCATTTTCCAAGCGATAGGCTCCTCTATCAACCGGTTTTTTCCCTTTTACTGGTATTTATTAAGCGATAGACTCTTCTATCAACCCGATTTTTCCCTTTTACTGTTATTTAGTGGGCGATAGACTCTTCTATCAACCGGTTTTTTACCTTTTACTGGTATTTACTAAGCGATAGGCTCCTCTATCAACCGGTTTTTTACCTTTTACTGGCATTTTACAAGCAATAGACTCTTCTATCAACTAGTTTTTTCCCTTTTACTGATCTGGATAATAAATTAGGATATAAAATCTGATATTATAAAAAAAGGAAGGGTTTCGAAAAGTACCCTCATTGAAAAGTCTGATTTCGTAATTGGAAATAAGGATATACAGATATACGGAAATCTTTCACGGATATATGGATTTTTTCCACGAATAAAATGGGAAGGTTCACGGATAAATTGATCATTTTCACGGATAAAATTCAAAATTGCGTGGATAAGAACATTTATCTCCATTGAGGTATCCTAAGAACTAGAATACAAAAAACAGAGCACAAGTTTACTCTAATGCTCTGTTTTTGTTAGTTATTCTTCTTTCAACCCATTTTCACGAATCGGTTCTTCTACTTTTAAAAATTCCGGCATGCTGTGGGTTGCCATAATACCGTGATAACTGACGTCAAGGCCGAGTTCCTCTTCTTCATCAGTTGCCCGTATCGGCATCCATTGCTTAATGAGTTTCAGTCCGAACCATGTTAACACAAAGCCCCACGCACAAAGGACAACCAGACCAAGAAGCTGCACACCTAGCAAATGCCAGCCACCGCCTGTCAGCAAGCCGCCTTTTGTGGCAAACAGACCGACTGCGATTGTTCCCCATGCCCCTGAGACCGCATGAACAGGAAACGCACCAACAGGATCATCAATTTTCCGCGCTTCCAACCAGTCCGTTGCCACCATCATCAACATCCCTGAAACAAGACCGATAACAATCGAAGCCAAGTCGCTGACAAAAGCGTTGCCCGCCGTAATTCCGACAAGCCCGGCAAGGGAACCGTTAATCACAGAAGGTGCATCCGAACGACCGTAACGGAATAGCGTATAAATCAATGTGACCGCTCCTCCTGCTGCAGCAGACAACATTGTCACAATCGCAATGTGACCGATCCGTACATCCGTTGCTTGCAGGGTACTTCCGGCATTAAAACCAAACCAGCCAAACCAGAGTAAAAAGGCGCCAACCGATGCCAAAGGAAGGTTGCTGGGAAGTGCGATTGAACTCGTTCCATCCGGGTTGAATTTCCCTTTTCTTGGTCCGATCAAGATTGCCGCTGCTAGCGCAGAAAAACCACCCAAAGCATGAATCACAGCAGAACCGGCGAAATCCTGAAAGCCCAATTTACTTAACCAGCCGCCACCCCAAACCCAATGACCGGCAATTGGATAAATGATAGCGGTCATCAGAACGACATAAAGGATATATGCTCGGAAATTAATTCTTTCGGCTACTGCACCGGAGACAATCGAAATAACAGCAATGACAAACGCCGCCTGGAATAACCAGAATGTGTCAAGTGAAACCGGCAAATCCAAATAGGAAAAATTCCCTTTTAAGAAAAAGCCATTTGTTCCAATGAAAGATAAGTAATCCGCCCCATACATTAATGCAAAGCCAATTACATAATAGCTTAGAGCACCAATCGTTATATCTGCAAATACCTTCATGATGATATTCACACTATTTTTGGAACGGACAAAGCCTGCTTCCAGTAAAGCAAAGCCGCCTTCCATTAATAAAATCATTGCTGCTGTCAGCACAACCCAAATCGTATTTAAACCGGATTGCAATACTTGAATGGTCATTCCGTAATTCCTCCTTGATCCACCCATCGTCTAAGATCATTGATGATATCATTTGCCAAAACGATTCGTTCCATTTCTGTTTCCTCTTGAATCTTTTCAATCAATCTATTGATTTCAGCTATTTTCCGATTGATTTGTTCAATCAGCTGAAATCGTTCTTTGACATTGACGAGATATTCGACAGCTTGGTGATGAACGGGTGGACGTCCGGCAAAAAACTTCCGTACCGGAGAAAGTGACTGGTACCAAACTTCATGCGATCTTCGTTTTTGTTCAAATTGCTTGATTTTTTCTTTTATGACGTCAATCTCATTTTCTTTCATGCCTTTGATTGCTTCTAATGCCTCAATTAATTGCTTGGAAGAGAACCAAAAAACAGGATTTTGATAATAATCATTTACCGCAATCATGTTACATCCCCTAACATAGTAAACTTTTATTTGTTTATTTTAAGACGACTACTAGTTAACTTTATAACAGAAAGTATTATGTTAGATTTTCTTACATACATACGTTACATTTTCTGATTATAAAGTGGTTTGCCGTTAAAGTCAATCATTATTGCCGATTCGTTTGTATGAAATCCCATTGTATTCCTTTAACCTAATACAGGACTCCATTACGCTCTTTCCGTTTTTTTACCCATTCCATACAAAAAGCTCATCCTGAGCCGGATGAGCTTTTTTGAATCCATTATTTTAACAACATATAGAGAAGGAAAACGACTGCCAACGCAAAACGATAATAGGCAAATGGCTTTAATTTTATTTTCGAAATAAGCTTTAAGAACACTTTAATGACAACTAAGGCAACAATAAACGCGGTAATAAAACCGACTCCAAAGAATGGAATATCGCTTGGCGATAAATATTTGTAACTTTTTATCAAATCAAGTCCAGAAGCTGCAACCATCATTGGCACTGCAACAATAAATGTAAAATCAGCAGCTACCCGATGGCTTGTCCCTGCAAGAATACCGCCGGCAATCGTTGAACCTGAGCGAGAAAACCCTGGCCACAGTGCTAACACTTGATACAAACCAACCACAAAAGCCTGCCGATAGGTTAATGAATCCAGATCAGTGGTCGGGTTGGGTTTTTTTCGATTTTCGGCAACAATCATTAAAATACCACCGGCAACGAGTCCAATTAATACAGTTGTAGGCGAAAAAAGATACGCTTTAATCGCATCTCGGGCAATCAAACCGATGACAACCGCCGGAATCATCGCTACAATGACATGAATAAAATTTAAGCCTCGGCGCTTTTCTTTTGAAAATACCCCTTCAATCAAGATAATGAAACGCCGCCAATAAACAACAACAACCGCAAGAATGGATCCGAGCTGGATAAAAATTTCAAATGTTTTCGATGCTTCTCCCGTATAGTTGAGAAGGTCTCCTGCTAAAATTAAATGCCCTGTAGAGGATACAGGAAGAAATTCAGTCAGACCTTCGACCATTCCCAAAATGATGGCTGTAATGTAATGAAACAATGTGACTTCCTCCTTATTCGTGCAGCTCCTAAAAATGGTATCATACTTACTTACTCTAACCGACCTTGCCGCTAAAATGCAATCATTTAAAATGCTTGTAGCAAAACAATTTTTCAGCTTAACTGTTTGCGAATAACCGGCTTTGACAATGGCAGCTTTCCTTCGACTAACTCTTGTTCCGGATGGCCAAGGGCATAGCCTTGTCCCAGTTGAACTCCTAGGTTTTGTAAAAACCGCAATTCTGATATGGTTTCAATTCCTTCAGCAATCACTAAGGTTTCCGATTGCAAAGCAAACTCCAACAGCAGTTCAACCAAGTGCTGCTGTGTCGGGTGTTCTTCAATCTTTCGAATCAGCGATTTAT
Source organism: Bacillota bacterium (assembly GCA_021821235.1). The sequence continues at coordinate 893 of JAKACS010000315.1, read as the reverse complement.
CAATTTTAATAAACTCAGGTTTTAAATAGCCTAATGTTTTCAAACTATTGTAACCCGTCCCGGCGTCATCTACCGCAATCCGGAATCCTTGGCGCCGGTAGTGGCCAACGATCTTTTCAAATTGTTCATAATCAATAACGGCTTCTTTTTCAGTTAATTCCAACACAATTTGATCTGGGGATAGACCATAACGATCCAAAAGTTCTAACGTCTTTCCGCTTCTGTAAGAAGGATCGGCCAACACTTGCGGCTGAATATTCAAAAATACCAACTTCCCTTGAAATTGGGGAGACGTTTCAATTTGCCTTGAGTATCGTTCAAGTGAAAGGTTCCGCAGAAATTGTTCGATTCCAAAAACAGCCCGACTGCTTCCTACATAGTCATAAAACTTTTCGGTTGTCGGGAAATGCGGTGAACGATCAGGCCGGTTGAGAACTTCAAAACCCATCGTGGCGCCATGCCCCAGTGAAAGAATCGGTTGAAAAAAGGTCGTTATTTTTTTGGCATTCATTAAGGTTTTAAGATCCCGCTCACGGCTGTATTCCTGATATAACCGTTCCCGATTTACATGCAAAAAGCGAAGATAGTCGAATAGTTTTTTCATTTTGCCACCTTTAAAATTGTCTGATTTGCCACAATTAATTATATAGCAAACCATTCGACTTTCTTGTAAATTTTTCGTAAAAAAAGGAAGGCTAAAATAGGATTTTTCTTATATGAACAAAATAGCGTGCTACATTTTGTCCAAGCACATTGGCTCGCTTCACCAAAGTCATATTCCTTCGGTTTATTTTTATCGGCTTGACTTATACTAAGAAAACAATAAGGAAAGAGGGGTGTTATGGTGTTTAATAGGTTTTTTCCGGAAACGGCTACAAAAGTGAATAAGAATA
>JAKACS010000314.1 GCA_021821235.1 Bacillota bacterium | reverse complement strand
AAGGTGTTTGTGACCATGAGATCATTCAATTGGGCGGGAAAATTCACAGAATTCCTTACATTTCAGACATTGGCCATTTTAAATACATTCACGTATTGAATGACTTTTTTTCTAAAAATCAATACAAGATTGTTCATTCTCATTTGGATAAGATGAGTGGCTTGGTGCTCCAGGCAGCTAAAAAAGCAGGAATTCCTATTCGAATTTCACATAGCCATAATACAAAAAGTGAAGGCGGCATAGCAACAAAAATCTACAAATGGTATTCAGGAAAGTTGATTCCTTCCAATGCAACGGAACTGTTTGCATGTTCGATGGAAGCCGCAAAGTGGTTATTTGGAAAAAAATCAACGACCGCGACCATTATAAAAAATGGAATTGATTTAAAACAATTTCAATTCTCTAAAGTAATAAGCGAGAAAATGAGAGCAGAACTAGGGATCGGAAATGAAAAATTTGTAATAGGGCACATTGGCCGCTTTAATGAACAAAAGAATCACATCTTTTTAATTAAGATTTTTGCAGAATTAGTTAAATGTAACCCCCATTCAGTATTGATTTTAGTAGGAGATGGAAGCTTAAAACCTTTTATTGAAAAAAAGGTGCAACAAATGGGTTTGTTGTCTAATGTTCGCTTTTTAGGAGTTCGAAGCGATGTAAACCGTGTCCTTCAAGGGATGGATGTTCTAGTGTTTCCTTCTTTACATGAGGGTCTACCCGTATCATTAATTGAAGCACAAGCTGCAGGAATACCGTGTGTGATTTCGGATGTGATTTCCGACGAAGTGAATATGGGTGCTGGACTTATTCATTATGCAAGCATTAAAAATTCACCCAAGAGCTGGGTGCAAATGATCATTCAAAATTCCAACATTAAATTGGATCCATTAAAGTTCATTAAAGAACGGGGGTATGACATAACGGTTTCAGCTAGTTGGATTCAAAATTTTTATTTAAAGCGAATGAACAAATTCACAAAAAGTAGGGAAACAGCCTGACACTGAGGGGTTCGATCATGTCTAAAATAAGATGTTTAATTCGATTGGGAGAGGTGCCTCTACATCTTTACCAGATTACTGCTGGCTTTTTGATGCTAAAACATCAAGGAATTATTGAATTAGAAATTGAAAAACAGAGAACTTACGATCGGGATCGGCTTCCATATAATATGATGGAGGTTATTTGTAACGAGGAAATAAAAATTTTATATGATTTGAATGATGGTTACGATAACCTTTTAGACGATAATCAAGATTATGTAGCGTTTATGAATCATTTACTAAACAAATATGATTATTATTTTAAAAGAAGTTTTAGCAACAGATATAATTCTAAATTAAAACATAGGGAAAAACTATTTCCACTCGGTTTAAACTATATGGTTACTATGAAAGGGAATTTTGCACATCTACCTGCTCCTTGTGACCCAAAGAAGGAAAAAGTAAAAAAATTCATTCGGATGCTTCCATTCTCTCAATATTATAACGGTCTATACACGATTGAGAGCTTTGAAAATGCACCACTTAAAGAAACGAATCCTAAAATCCTATTAATGGCAAGACTTTGGGATAGTAATGGTGATGGAGTGAATGGAATTTCTTCTGTAAAAAAAGAAGAAAGAATCTATATTAATGAGCAACGTGCCAAATGTATTTCATTTTGTAAGACAGAATTTGGTGATAAGTTTTATGGAGGAATAACGCCTTCACCATTTTCAACTAAATATTATCCCGAATTAGTGCTTCAAGATAAAAGTATGACAAAACGAAATAATTATCTAAAAAAAGTAAAAGAATCATCGATTTGTATTGCAACAATGGGTTTACATGAATCAATTGGTTGGAAATTTGCGGAGTATATTTCTGCCAGCAGGGCAATTGTGACAGAAGAATTACACTATGACGTACCTGGTGCTTTAGTTAATGGAGAAAATTATCTTGCATTTAAAACCCCAGAGGAATGTGTTAAACAAATCTATACATTGTTAAATAATGATCATCTTAGGTACAAAATGATGGCGAAAAATTATGAGTATTACCATCAATATGTAAGGCCTGATCGACTTGTTTTAAATAGTCTAGTAACAGTATTAAGTGGAGGAAGAAAAATTGAGACCAACGCTGACCGTTTTTACGCCTACATTTAATCGTGCTTATACTCTTCATAAATGTTATCAAAGTCTCAAGCAACAAACATGTATGGACTTTGAATGGTTAATTATTGATGATGGGTCGGTTGATCATACAAAAGAACTAGTCCAAAGTTGGATTTCGGAAAAACGAATCAAAATAAGATATCATTATCAAGAAAACAAAGGGATGCATGGGGCGCATAATACTGCCTATGAATTAATCAATACTGAACTAAATGTATGTATTGACTCAGATGACTACATGCCATATGACGCTGTAGACAAGATTATACGTTTTTGGAATGAAAATGGGGGGCAACAGTATGCTGGCATAATAGGATTAGATGCCACCCCAGATGGAAATGTTATTGGAACAAAATTTCCTGCAGACTTGAAGGTTTCTACATTAATGGACATACATGGGAAGTATAAAATTAACGGTGATAAGAAATTGGTTTATCGATCCGATTTAACAAAAAAAACATCGCCATATCCTATTTTCCCTGGAGAAAAATACTGTCCCCTGAGCTATAAATACATCCTAATTGATCAACTATGTCCATTGCTGGTTGTGAATGAGATTTTTTGTCATGTAGAGTACTTAGAGGATGGTTCTAGCATGAATATTATTAATCAATATAAAAGAAACCCAAGGGGTTTTTCTTTTTTTCGCAAAGTTGCACTGGCAAACACCCCATTGCTAAAAGATCGATTTAGAGAGTCTATTCACTATGTTTCAAGTAGCTTAATGATAAAAAATTATAAATTTCTCTTTGAGTCTCCAAGGTTTTTCATAACTTTGTTTTCCATTCCCTTTGGAATTTTACTTTATCTTTATTTACAAAATACCAATAAAGCAACTGTAATGAAAAATAATTAAGAACAAAGGAATCAAGCAGGATGACCATTCTATGGATGAATCTTTTCATCGTGTTTATCGCTTCATTTTTTTCACGATATTTTGCAATGACGGCTGTTACTCCATATGGCAATTCAATCATAAAACCAAATAAACTCCTTGTTCTTGTGGTAATGCTGTCTTTAGTGCTTATATCAGGCCTGCGGTCAGATATTGGGGATACGTATTTTTATAAGCATTCATTTTCGATCAATAATTACACTTGGGAATTTGTAAAAACGCAAAAAGATATCGGGTTTGGCATTTTGCAAATGATGTTAAAAATGTATTCTAGTGACCCGCAAATTTTGGTATTCACGACAGCACTGATCACCAACGTGTTGATTGTTAGTGTTTTGTATCACTATTCGAGAATGATTGAGCTCGCCACATATGTCTATATAACCGGCGGGCTGTTTTTAGTTTCGATGAATGGAATCAGGCAGGTGTTTGCTGCAGCAATCGCATTTACCGCAACAAAATTTCTAATCGAAGGGGATTGGAAGAAATATATTTTAGTGGTTCTCTTTGCATCAACTTTTCATGAAAGTGCACTTGTACTGATACCGATTTATTTTCTCGTTCGCTACAAAGCATGGTCAAAGGCCACGCTTTTTCTGTTGTTATTTGCAATTGCCATTGTACTTGGGTTCAATCAATTTTCGTCCCTTTTATTTTCTGCCCTCCAGGATTCCCAGTATGGGCAATATAAGAATTTTCAAGAGGGCGGCGCCAATATTATCCGGGTTGCGGTAAACGGTGCACCGCTATTGATCGCATTTTTAGGGAGAGACAAACTGAGAAGTATCTTTCCGAAAAGTGATTTTATTGTCAATATGGCGATGATTGGTTTTGTTTTTATGGTGATCTCGACAAAAAACTGGATTTTTGCCAGGTTCTCCATTTATTTTGATCTCTACCAACTAATCTTAATTTCTTGGATTATTAAACTATTTAGAGAGAAAGACCAGAGACTGGCCTACTATATACTGCTCATTTGTTATTTTCTCTATTATTATTATGAAAATGTCATCAGTTTAAATATTATTTATAAAAGCTTATATTTCTAATGGGGGTGTAGTGTCTTGGCAATCTTAGTTACCGGAGGGGCGGGGTATATTGGCAGCCATACATGCGTTGAACTGTTAAACGCGGGTTATACGATGATTGTTCTCGATAATTTTATCAACAGCAAGCCGGAATCACTCAAGCGAATCGAAGAAATTACCGGACGTTCCTTCAAACATTATCGGGTTGATTTGCTAAATCAGGACGAAGTGGATACGGTTTTTCGTGAAAATAAAATTGAGGCGGTGATCCATTTTGCCGGTCTTAAAGCGGTGGGTGAATCCGTTTTGCAGCCATTGAATTATTACCAAAATAACCTCACAGGTACCCTCAACCTGCTTGCTGTCATGAAGCGCCATAATGTAAAGTCACTCGTCTTTAGTTCATCGGCCACCGTTTACGGTATGCCAGAACAGGTTCCAATTGCGGAAGATGCGCCATTGTCAGCGTTAAATCCGTATGGCCGCACCAAGCTGATGATTGAAGAAATATTACAGGATTTATATGTATCCGATCAGCGCTGGAGCATTGCCCTTCTGCGCTATTTTAATCCGATTGGCGCTCACCCTAGCGGCCATATTGGCGAAGATCCAGCGGGAATTCCGAATAATCTTCTTCCCTTTATTGCACAGGTGGCTATTGGAAAAAGAAAAGAACTGCATGTCTTCGGCAACCAGTACCTAACAAAGGATGGCACTGGAGTCCGGGATTATATCCATGTTGTCGACCTTGCCATTGGCCATTTGAAGGCGCTTGAGAAAATAACAACTTCTACAGGGATTGAAGCATTCAATTTGGGAACTGGAAATGGCTATAGTGTATTGGAAATGGTGGCTGCATTTGAAGAAGCTTCCGGTGTTAACATTCCCTATACAATTGTCGAGCCACGAGCGGGTGATGCCGCTGTTTGTTTTGCGAATCCTTTAAAAGCAGAGCAAGTGCTTGGCTGGAAGGCGGTTCGCAGGATTGATGAGA
>JAKACS010000313.1 GCA_021821235.1 Bacillota bacterium | reverse complement strand
CATTCTCCGTTTTTCATAGGAATTAGGTATAGGCGATAGTCCTAAAGGAAGGCGGGGGTGGATGTTCATGTCTGGCATCTTGACTGCACTTGGTTATTTTGTCAAAGAGTTTTTATTTCTTGTTTCTTATGTAAAAAATAATGCTTTCCCGCAACCGCTCTCAAGCGCGGAAGAAAAAAAGTACCTGCTTCTTATGGCAAATGGTGATTCACATGCCCGCAATATGCTGATTGAGCATAATTTGCGACTTGTTGCCCACATCGTCAAAAAATTTGAGAATACTGGTGAAGAAGCGGAAGATTTGATCTCAATCGGAACAATCGGGTTAATTAAAGCGATTGAAAGCTATTCCGAAGGGAAGGGAACGAAACTGGCCACATATGCAGCCCGCTGTATTGAAAACGAAATTTTAATGCATTTGAGGGCTTTGAAGAAAACGAAAAAAGATGTTTCGCTGCATGACCCGATCGGCCAAGATAAAGAAGGCAATGAAATATCCCTTATCGATGTTCTGAAATCAGAGTCAGAAGATGTGATTGATACTATCCAGTTGAATATGGAACTGGAAAAAATTAAACAATACATTGAAGTATTGGATGAGCGGGAAAAAGAAGTGATTATTGGCCGATTCGGACTTGATTTGCAAAAAGAAAAGACCCAGCGGGAAATCGCCAAAGAACTCGGAATATCAAGAAGCTATGTTTCAAGAATTGAAAAGCGTGCGCTTATGAAGATGTTCCATGAATTTTATCGGGCGGAAAAGGAGCGGAAGAAAAAAAATTGAGCAGGACTCATTCCTGCTCAATTACATCATGGGCAGCCACGTACAATGCATCGTTACCTGGGTAGCCGATTCCATGGATACGGTCAATTGTTAGGTTTTCAGCAGGAACGATTTAAAACGGTTTTCCCCAGTTTGTTCAGTACTTGGCTTCCCTTTATCTGTCTTTTTTCGCTGATGCCAGCACAGCCCGAAGCGAACATAAGCACACCAGCAAAATGGAACTGGCCAGTCTTTTTTTAAAAAATCACTTTCATCCCCCTGATTGTTTGTCGATTTATATTTTTTGAACATTAAGACACCTTATCCACCCACTTATACCCTAATCCCCACACAGTTGTCAAATATTCGTCAACTGGAAATCCTGCTTTTCGCAATTTTTCCCTTATATTGCGGACGTGGGAATCAACTGTGCGATCCTCTGTTGCTGCTGAGTATCCCCATACAGATGTAAGAAGATGTTCACGTGTGAACACTTTATTCGGATGCTGCAGAAACAGCCCGAGCAGGGAAAATTCCTTTGGCGTTAACGGAACCGGTCGAGTGCCATACGATAATTCAAACGAATCTTGCTTATACATCAGTCCATTAAATTCGATCGTTTTTGCTCCGCTATGTTTTCTTCGTAAAATAGCCTCAATCCGTGCTGTTAATTCCGCTTCATCAAATGGTTTCGAAATATAGTCATCTGCACCAAGCTTTAACCCTCTGACCACATCCGCTTTTTCGCCCCTTGCCGTCAGCATGATAATTGGAATATCAGAATATTTTCGAATTTCGCTGCACGCTGTAAACCCATCCATTTCCGGCATCATCACGTCCAGGAGCAGCAAATCCGCTTTATCCGTTTCCAGATAATGAAGCGCTGCTTGCGCCGAAGTCAGTTTGATACAATGGTATCCTTTTGGCGTTAAATAGAGCGACAATAAATCAAGCATTCTTTGTTCATCATCGACCAATAAAATCTTGTGCATTACACCCTCCACTTTCTTAAATAGACTCTCGGCATTCGCCAAGTTAGATGGCACAAAGCTTTTCTTGTACCACTTTAATTTGATTCATCCTACTTTTGGTAGTGGGAACTTTGAAATGGTTCATCACCAAAAAGAGTCGTTCTTGCAATGGTGTTGATTTGCGCTCCAGGCGCTTCGCTTTCCGGGGGGCAGGCGGTAAGCCTCCTCGCCGCTGGGAGCGGCTGTGGGGTCTCACCTGTCCTGCTGATCCCCCAGGAGTCTTCGCGCCTTCCGCTCCAATCAACGGGTTCTTTACATGATTCTGCTCTTTACTCTACCTCTTAAAGTGATGAACCATCGAAATTTTATTTCCCTTTTTGTCGAAATTTTCGCAACGAACGACCTTGAACACGATTGGTAAGGTGCTTTTAGATGCTACAAATGATGCAAAGCCAATTTATGAATGGTTGGATCAGTTACAAATTGAACCTTTTATTGATCAATGTCCGAACAAAAAAGTTTTGGAAGGTGAGATTCAAATTACTCCCAAAGGACTCCCACTCCTCCAATTAAATTAAAAATGAAGCCACATGGATTTGATCATTCCTAGAACCCGACAAAAATAGAGCTGTCCATTTGCATCTGGTACGAAAAATACTAGTGAGAAACTCTGTTCGAAATCCATAATGTGTCAACACCTTGATGATAGATACAGTCATAAGAAAAAGAATTGAATCTCCAAGAATTAATGATGAATAAAACTACCTAAACAGGATTTTTTTAGGCTCTTTTCTTATTGATTGTTGTTTTTGTTTTTAACAGAGTATATTGAAAAACTTCATATGGTTGATTGGAGCGGAAGTGCGAGACTCCTGCGGGAGCAGTGGGACAGGTGAGACCCCGCAGGCGTTTTACGCCGAGGAGGCTCACCGCCCACCCCGCGGAAAGCGAGCAACTGGAGTGAAAATCAACCATACGCAATACTTGTTAAATAGCGACTAGGTTTATTTGTCATAAACATAGAACCTTGGTCATTTTGTCTCCCTAAAAATATATCCTAGTGATTCTTTTACAAATCATCAATACGTTCCCTTTTTATTCTGAGAATCATCTTAAATCTTGATGTCCAAATTATACTATAAGTTTCGAAAAATGGCAGTGGAAGTTGAACAGTTAGTGAGGAAGAATAGAAATTTTTTGAAAATAAACTTATAATGATAGGGAATGAATAGTGAAGGGGGAAGAATGATGGTGAAAACAGACTATACATATGTATGGGATTTAGATAGCCTGTTCGAAGGAGGAAGCAATTCGGCAGGATTTGCTAACCATTTAGCTGAAACGAAACAGCAGATTTCTCTGTTTCAAACAAAAGTTCAGCAATGGAACCCGGGGAATCTGGACAACGACCGCCGCCATTTGCTTGAAATCCTGGCGTCGTTTGAAAAAACAGCAAAAAAATTGCGGCAGGCAGGTGCGTTTGTCGGCTGTCTTCAGGCGCAAAATACGGCTGACCTTCATGCACAGCAGCTTGAGGCCGAACTTTCCGCCTTCCGTGCCGATTTTCAGACAGCGCTTTCGGCGTTTGACCAACTTCTTACGCTGATTGAAAATACTGCCTGGGAGCAGCTGTTGTCCAGTCCGGAATTGGCTGAGCTTTCGTTTGTTTTATCCGAACGGCGGGAACTTGCAAAAGAAAAATTGTCCAAAAAAGAAGAAGCGATTATCAATGCTCTAGGAGTTGACGGTTACCATAGCTGGGGTCAAATGTACGATTTGATCGTTGGAAAAATCACGATTCCATTCACTGATAATGGCAAGGAGAAACCGCTCTCCGTCGGCCAGGCGTTCAATCAATTTTCCAGTCCTGACCGGGTCGTTCGGCAAACCGTTTTTAAAGACTGGGAAAAAAAGTGGGCCGAACAGAGTGATTATTTGGCAAAAACATTAAATCATTTGGCCGGATTCCGCTTAAAGGTATATGAACTAAGAGGATGGAAAGATGTGTTGCATGAGCCACTAAGAATTAGCCGGATGAAAAAACAAACGCTGGATACAATGTGGCAAGTCATTTCTGAAAACAAACAGCCGCTCATTGAGTATCTGAACCGTAAGGCAAAGCTTTTAGGAATCGAAAAATTGAGCTGGTTTGATCTGGATGCACCGCTTGGAAAGGCAGATGCAAAAATTTCTTATCAACAAGGTGCTGAATTTATCCTGAAGCAGTTTTCCCAGTTTGGCGGTAAGCTCGCTGCATTCGCTGAAAAAGCTTTTAGGGAAAACTGGATTGAGGCTGAAGATCGCCCTGGAAAAGCACCTGGCGGCTTTTGTTCCTATTTTCCAGAAAGCGGCCAATCGCGAATTTTTATGACCTATTCTGGCACACCGTCAAATGTGTCGACGCTGGCTCATGAACTTGGTCACGGCTATCATTCTTATGCGATGCAGGGCGTGCATTATTTGAACCGCAATTACGCGATGAATGTTGCGGAGACGGCCTCTACCTTTGCCGAAATGATTGTTTCAGATGCTGCTGTGAAAGTCGCGCAAAATGAGGAAGAGAAGCTTGCGCTGCTCGATGACAAAATTCAGCGGACGGTCGCATTGCTGATGAATATTCATGCCCGCTTTCTGTTTGAAACAAGGTTTTATGAAGAAAGAAAGCAGGGAATTGTCTCGGCACAGCGATTGAATGAGCTGATGCTTGCGGCTGAAAAGGAAGCGTACGGCGATGCGTTGGAGGAGTATCATCCGCTGTTTTGGGCATCGAAGCTTCACTTCTTTCTCACGGATGTCCCGTTCTATAACTTTCCATATACGTTTGGCTATTTGTTTTCCCTTGGCATTTATGCGAAGGCGCTAAAAGCAGGAAAGGAATATGAAGACAACTACATTGCGTTGCTGAAGGATACAGCTTCGATGACGGTTGAAGATCTGGCTGCAAAGCATCTTGATGCAGATCTTACCGGAAAAGATTTCTGGGAGAAAGCAGTTGGATTGTGTCTCGAGGATATTGACGAATTTTTACGTTTAACAGCTGATAAGTAGTCGATGCAAAAAGCAGCGGTTCCTGTAACCGCTGCTTTTTCTTCATCGCAAATTAAATTTTTTTCAGTTTAAATGAAGAGACCATTAGGAAAGATAGAATCATGATTAGGAATAGAAATGTCTGCGGTGGAAAATATGGAATCGCAAAAAAGCTTAAAGTGGCGAGAACGCCGGCAGCTGTAATTGGCAGGCCGGTAAAGTATCCATTGTTTTCTGAAATATTAAAGCGGGCGAGACGGAAAGCGCCGCAGCCGATATAAAAGACAGTAAAAAAGGTTCCCGGACCGCCAAATTCGTGC
>JAKACS010000312.1 GCA_021821235.1 Bacillota bacterium | reverse complement strand
ATCAAGAAATCAAAACACTTTTATTAAATGTCCTCGATTATGAAAAAATAGCGTCCAGCAGCATTACCTACATGGAAGCACTCAGCAAAGCAATTTATAACATAATATTTGAACAATCGTTATTAAAATTGGGAGTAAAATCCGATTTCCAAAAAATCAAGTATATATACAACTTTGGGGATTTTCATGAGTATTATCATGCTGTGGAAGAGTTACTGCTTCGTATTCATGAATATCATAAACAGCTAAAAGAAGTTTATTCAGAACAAAAATATATGGAAAAGGCTATAAAATATATCGAAGAAAACTTTTATAAAGATTTAAATCTTGCGGTTGTTTCCAACTTTATTTCGCTTAATTACTCCTATTTCAGTCATATGTTCAAAGAATACACAAAGCAAAACTTTGTAGACTATTTAAAAATGGTACGGATCAAACATGCTAAAGAGCTTCTGACCAATTCTGATTATAAAGTATTTGAAATCAGTGAGATGGTGGGTTATAAAAATCCTAAACAATTTACTAGGGTTTTCCGAGAAGTTGAAGGAGTATCGCCAACAGAATATCGTGAGCAAAAGATGGTCTAAAGGTGAGCAAAAAGCTCATCTTTTTTTCTTTCTAAAATATTGAAACCCAATACAAAATTCCACATCTAAAGATGAGTTTCGATCAACGATAAAATAAAAAATGAAAGGAGAAACACTTTTAGAAAAAAATGAATTACCGCCGAATGATTACGCTTTCAATTGTCGTCTACAAATAAAAACATCGAGGTGCAGTTTTTATGGGGAATTACCGATTTGATGAAGAAAAATATTTTGTAATAAACCAATTTGATCAAGCAAAGCCATTTTCCAGTTTCCTTCCGGGTCTTGCTGGTTTATATGGTATTCCAATGTGGTCATTTTATGTTAATCGCGGGCAGGGAATTGTTAGTTTTGGAGTTAAGGATAAAAATCACGCAATCACTGAATTTTTTCCAGCAAACCAGGCTTATGAACGTGTTTCGACAAATGGCTTTCGTACATTTGTAAAGGTGAAGAATAAAAATTACGAGACCATTTTTGAGCCTTTCTCAAGCTATCAAACCTCAATTAACCAATCAAGAACCATGTTTATTAAGGAAAATGAGTTGAAAATTGAGGATACGAATCTTGAACATGGTGTAAAAACATTGGTTACTTATTTTACTCTGCCTAATGAAAATTTTGCCGGGCTTATTCGTAAAGTGGAGTTCACCAATATAGCTGAAAAAAAGGTGGATATAGAGATTATAGATGGTCTTTCTGCCATTATACCTTTTGGGATTGAAGACGCAGCCTATAAAGCAGTAGGAAATACTCTTAAAAGCTGGATGGATGTTTTTAATTTAGAAAATAAAATCCCCTATTACCGGGTCAGGTCATCTACTAATGATTCGGCAGAAGTAGAAGAGATAACAAAAGGACACTTTTACTTGAGCTTTTTAGATTCAGGTGAATTGTTAAACCCAATCGTTGATGCAGATTTGATTTTTGGATATAACACTTCCCGTTCTTACCCAACTGAATTTGCTCATCATTCTGTTGAATCGATTGTTGCTGGCAAACCGATAACTGCTAACAAGGTTCCGAGTGGTTTTTCAGGATTCTCTAAAGAGCTAAATTCCGGGGATTCAATCTGTTTATACACCCTGATTGGACATGTAAATGATATTGAAATCATTAATGGGAGGTCCGATGAAATTATTTCACAGGAATATATGGAGAGAAAATATCAGGAGACTAATCAATTAGTTTCTGATATTACAAGTGATATTTATACAAAAACAAACAATCCTTTATTTGATGCCTATTGCCAGCAAAGCTACCTTGATAATATTCTTCGTGGAGGTTACCCAGTCTTCCTTGATACAGAGAATGATCCATTTGTTTATTATGTTTTTTCACGAAAGCATGGAGATTTAGAAAGAGATTATAACTTTTTCTCGCTTGCCCCAGAGTTTTTCTCTCAGGGGAATGGAAATTTTCGGGATGTCAACCAAAACCGGAGAAATGATGGGTTTTTCCATCCGGAAGTAGGAGATTACAACATCAAACTATTCATGAGTCTCATTCAAGCAGATGGATATAATCCACTTGTCGTTAAGGGCGCAAGCTTTGAACTGATCGAAAAAGAAGATGTTGAATGGTTGAAAGAATTGTTTGAACATGGCAGTGACTTTCATTATATCCATAAAAAGCTCCAAACTACTTTTACACCAGGGGACCTTCTTCAAATTATTGTGGATCGCAAGATTGCCTTAACAATTGCTTTGCCAGAGTTTTTACGCTCTTTACTTACAAGAAGCAAACAAAAAGTCGAGGCTGAATTTGGCGAGGGTTACTGGATAGACCACTGGACGTACAATCTTGATTTAATTGAAAACTATTTGAAAATTTATCCAGAAAAGAAAGAACAGCTTCTATTTGATGATAAAAATTATCGATATTTCAAAAGTCCGGTTTTTGTAAATCCACGTTCAAAAAAATATATTCTAAAGGACGGGGCTGTGCGCCAATATAATGCAATTGTAGAAGAGCATCATCAACAAACAGAAAACTGGCTTAAGACACCACAAGGTGAAGAATATACAACAACTTTATTCAGTAAGTTATTTACGCTTGCACTTATTAAGTTCTCAATCCTTGATCCATTTGGAATGGGAATGGAAATGGAAGCAAATAAACCAGGTTGGAATGATTCGATGAATGGTTTGCCAGGATTAATTGGATCAGCCTTGAGTGAGACGCTTGAACTAAGGAGGCTCCTTGAATTTAATTTAAGCGCCTGTGAAACAAAAGAACAAAAAGTCCCCCTTCCAATTGAGGTATATCAACTGCTTCTTGCTGTGAGAGAAGGACTTCAGCAATACAATCATAAAAAAATAAATAATTATCATTATTGGGATGATGTAGCTTCGGCTCGCGAACGATATCGAGAAATTGTCAGAAGTGGATTTTCGGGTGAAGAAGTCTCTGTACCGTTAACAGATATAGCCTCGCATACGAAGAGTTTTCTTATAAAGGTAAATGAGGGGATTGAAAATGCTGTTCAAATAGGAAAGGGGATGATTCCAACTTACTTATACTATGAAGCAACAAGCTACGAAAAAATAACGGGAGAAAATGGACTTGTCGAAACAAATAACAATGGCCTTCCTTATGTTAGGGTGAAAGGTTTCAAGGTACATGTTCTTCCCCATTTTCTTGAGGCACCAGCCAGAGCATTAAAAACATTTTCCACAGAAATTTCTAGAGGAATATATCAAAAGGTTCGGAATTCAGACATCTTTGATACTAAACTCAAAATGTATAAAACCTCAGGCTCTCTCGAAATGGAAACCTTTGAAATCGGCCGTTCAAGGGCATTCACACCAGGATGGCTTGAGCGGGAATCGATCTTTATGCATATGGAATTTAAATATCTTCTTGGTATGTTAAAAGCAGGGCTCTACGAAGAATTCTTTCATGATTTGCAGGCTGCTTTACCACCGTTTATGGATCCTGAAACATATGGAAGAAGTGTTTTGGAAAATTCCTCCTTTATTGCAAGTAGTGTAAATCCTGACCTTAGTGTTCATGGACAAGGTTTTGTGGCGAGGTTAAGCGGAACAACTGCAGAATTTTTAACAATGTGGCAGACCATGATGATGGGTAAAGATGTATTTGCTGTAAAAGAAGGAAATCTTGCATTAAGGCTTCAGCCGATTCTGCCAACTTGGTTATTTGATGAGAATGGAACAGTTGAATTTACTTTCCTAGGTAAATCTCTTGTCGTTTATCATAACCCTAAAAGAAAAAATACATTTGGTAAAGATGGAGTTATAACGAAAAGGTATGTCTTGCGTGGGAAAAATGGAGCAATAACAGTAAATGACGAATGGATTAAAACACCATACGCACAAATGGTAAGAGCAGGAGAAATAGAAAGAATTGATGTGTATCTCGACTAAATGGAAAGGGATGAGCTTGGTGAAAGTAAAGGTGATCCAAACAGCTAAAAATACAGGCGAACGGTTTGCGGAAAAGGGTACTCAGTTGTTTACCAAGGGTGCACCGGTACAAGGCATCACTCTAAGGCTTGATTTAAAAAGCAGCTATCAAACGTTTAGGGGATTTGGAGGTGCGTTCACAGAGGCAGCAGCGTACACACTTGCACAAATTCCTCAAGAAAGCCGCAAGCAGATAATAGAAAGCTATTTTAATAAAGAAACAGGTCTGGGGTATACGTTGGGAAGAACTCATATCCATAGCTGTGATTTTGCTTTGAAGAATTACACGTATGTGGAGGAAAATGATGTTGACTTAACAACATTTTCGATTGAGCGGGAAAAAGAGTACGTCATTCCGCTAATTAAAGATGCGCTGAACGAAAGTGGACGGGAGTTAACTCTCTTGTCCTCCCCGTGGAGTCCTCCCGCTTGGATGAAAACAAACAATAACATGAATCATGGCGGCAAGCTCAAGTCCGAGTATTTTTCTACTTGGGCAATGTACTATGCGAAATATATTAAGGCGATGGCAGCAGAAGGAATCAATATCTGGGGGATAACGGTTCAGAATGAACCGGAAGCAACCCAAGTCTGGGATTCGTGCCGTTATAGTGCAGAGGAAGAAAGAGATTTTGTGAAAAACTATTTAGGACCTGTTTTAGAAAAGGAAGGACTTCAAGATAAAAAAATAATTATTTGGGATCATAATCGCGATATGGCGTATGATCGTGCCGTAACCATCTTATCTGACCTTGATGCGGCAAAATATATATGGGGAACTGGAATCCACTGGTACGTTTCAGAGGAATTTGAGAACCTATCGAAAATCCATCATGATTTCCCGAATAAGCATTTAATTTTTACGGAAGGCTGTATTGAAGGCGGAGTCCAGCTGGGGGCTTGGCATACAGGAGAACGCTATGCCCGAAACATCATCGGTGATATCAATAATTGGCTTGAAGGATGGATCGATTGGAATATCGTTCTTAATGAAGAAGGTGGACCTAACCATGTGGGGAATTATTGCGATGCTCCCATCATTGCTAATACCAAAACAGGTGAAATCTATTACAAC
>JAKACS010000311.1 GCA_021821235.1 Bacillota bacterium | reverse complement strand
TTTGTCAATAGATTGTTAACGTTTTGTGAAGACGTTCACATAGCCAACATTTTAATGATGAAATACGATATATTGTAAGTGTAATCAATAAATAAATTTTTAAAGGGGAGCGATCATAATGGTTGCCAAATGGTTAAGAAGGAATTCAATCTCTGCAGGTATTTTAGTAGTTTTACGGCTATATCTTGGGTACACATTTTTAACAGCTGGGTTTGGGAAATTAACAGGTGGGGGTTTTGATGCATCCGGCTTTTTAAAAGGGGCGATTGCCAACCCAGTCAAAGGACCTGAAGGAAATATTCTTTATGGATGGTATGTATCTTTCTTGAAAGGGTTTGCCTTACCGAATGTTGATCTCTTTAATACCATTGTACCGATTGGTGAGTTTTTAATCGGTTTAGGGTTGATTCTTGGCTGTTTAACAACAGCTGCAGCATTTTTCGGTCTTGTGATGAATTTTTCGTTTATGTTCGCTGGGACGGTATCTTCCAACCCGCAAGATATTTTGCTAGGCGGAATCATTCTCTTCGCTGGCTACAATGCAGGCCGCTATGGCTTAGATCGCTGGGTAGTTCCTTATATTCGCAAAACCGTCTTTAAGCAAAGTGCTGATGCTACAGCAGGAGAGAATGTTTAACAACTTTTACAAACTAAACCCCTTCGATTTGAAGGGGTTTTTGCATGAAATTAAAATTGCTTTTGGCATGTTTCACAATGAATGAGGAGCTAAAATGCGTGGGAATGCGTTATGAAGAGAGCTGTCAAGGTGAGCTAACGCCCGTTTTGCTGGAGAACGCAGAGAAAAGGTCGTTAGGAAGGGGGGCTAACGCCCGTTTTGTCGAAAAAAACCTGAGAAAAGGTCGTTAGGAAGTGTTCTAACGCCCGTTTTGTCGAAAAAAACCCGGGAAATGGTCATTAGGAAGTGTTCTAACGCCCGTTTTGTCGAAAAAAACCCGGGAAATGGTCATTAGGAAGTGCACTAACGCCCGTTTTGTCGAAAAAAACCTAAGAAAAGGTCGTTAGGAGGGAGTGCTAACACCCATTTAGCGGAAATAAGCAGAGAAAGGGCCACTGAGAAGGTAAAATTTGCAAAAAAGCTGCTGAACGCACTCAGCAGCTTTTCATTGAAGTTCTATTGTACGTTAAATTGGCCCATCATCCCGGCATCTTCGTGTTCGAGAATATGGCAGTGATACATGAAGGTACCCGAATGGTCAAAGGTAGCAATGGCTCTTACTTTTTCCCCAGGATTGACAAGAATCGTATCTTTCCAGCCTGTTTCGTTGGCAGGCGGCGGATTCCCATCCCGATCAAGGATTTGGAATTGGACGCCATGGGCATGGAAAGGATGTGCAATACCGCCGCCCATCATGCCGCCGCTCGCGTTCGAAATTTCCCAAATCTCCGTATCATGCAGTTTTAGCTGCTCATCAATCCGGTTCATATCCATTTGTTTGCCATTAATATTGACATTTGAACCCATTCCTTGAAAAACAAATTGGCGCGTCCGGACAGCAGTTGACTCGTTTATTTTCGAAATATCGACGAGTTTACTAGGAAGATCATGCGTTTTTTGCGGTTTATTTTTCACCACAAATTTCATCAATTTTGTATCCTGTTTCATGAAATAAAGACTGTCACCTTCAGAAAGGGATGAGAAATCGACGATCATTTCTGCTCTTTCGCCGGCAGCGAGAACGACTTTTGTCATGGAAACAGGTTCAGGCAGCAGTCCGCCGTCACTGGCAATTTGCTCAAATGGCTGGTTGTCGCTTAATCGGAATTCGTATGCCCGGGCATTTGACCCGTTTAACAATCGGAATCTTACTTTGCCACGAGGAACATTTAAAAACGGATTGATCGCTCCATTAACGAGAATCGTGTTTCCTTGAATCCCCATCATGACTTCTTGCATGCCCAGTTTATATTCAAAGGTGCCATTTGAATTGAATTGTCGGTCTTGAATAACAAGAGGAAAATCGTTGACACCATATTCATTTGGAAGATCCAGACTGTCAGAAATATCATCATCAATATAAAATAATCCGGCAAGCCCTTTGTAGACTTGTTCCCCTGTTTTGTGCAACAAATGCGGATGATACCAAAGCGTTGCTGCCGGCTGGTTGATCGTAAATTGTGGGTTCCATGTTTGGCCAGGTTGAATCTCTTGATGAGGCCCGCCATCTTGATCGCCATTGACTTTAAGACCATGCCAGTGAACGGTTGTCCCTTCATTTAATTCATTTTTAACTTTAATGGAAACGTCAGATCCTTTCCGAACCCGGATCACAGGACCTAGGAAGTCCCCATTATACCCTAAGGTCGCTGTCCCTTTTCCTTTGAAAAATTCTTTTGATCCCGATTGTACATTTAGAAGAAACTCTGCTTTTTTCGGATCCGTACTTGTATTTTTTACTAATGGTGGTATGGGAAGAGCTGTTTCCCCTCCAGTTGTAGAGGATGTCACATTCGTTTTATTACCGTTATAGAAACGGCTAATGCCTATTGGAATCACAGAAAGCGCCAAAATCCCTGCTGCGCCTTTTAAAGAAGTGGAAAGAAATTTTCTTCTGCTATATTTTTTATCCATAAATCGGCCTCCTTTTTTCAGTCTAATTATGTCGTGATTCCCGCGTTTCGTCGAGCAGAATGCACTTTTTTAATTTTTGATAAAAATAAAATGAAGCTGACTTATCTTGCAATAGTCAGCTTCTGGAAAAAATCTTTCGTTATTCTGGGATATTTTTCGCATTTGGATCTGGCTGATAATTAGACTGATAGTCTTGATATTTGACCAAAGTAACCATCCCGGTAGATGCATGTTGTAAATCATGGCAATGGAAAAGCCAATTTCCTGGGTTATCTGCTTTGAAGGCAACAACATATTCATCGCCAGGTGTTAAATTGATGGTATCTTTAATGATTGGTGATCCTTCAACAGGTTTGCCGTTTTTGCTTAGCACTTGGAACGAGTGACCATGCAAATGCATCGGGTGATTAGCGGCTCCTGATTTATTGACGAGCTTCACTTTAACCGTATCGCCTGTTTTTACTTGGATACTATCCGTATTAGGAAATGTCTTGTCATTGATGGTATAGGCCATTTGATTGTTGATCATGGCCGTATTTAAATTCATTGTGTATTCAACATCATACGTTTGATCTAATGTAAACGATCCGTTCGCCTTGGCTCCATAGTTTACAAAATCGAAGAATGGCAGTTTTTGATTGAGATTCGATGAATCTGTCGTTTTGTTTGCTCCATCGTACTGAATAAATGCTGTCATTCCTTTAGCAGCCTTTTGATCTGGATCGTGGCTTTCTAAATACCATTTTCCTGGGTTATCTGCTGTAAATTCAATATCGTATCGCTCTCCTGGGGCAATTGTGATCAGCTGATCTTTAATTTCTTTTGGTTGATTAATATCAATTCCATCTGTTGCCACCACTTTAAAACTTTGACCATGCAGGTGGATATTATGCGGCAGAATACCGGTATTCACTAGACGCAGACGAACTTTTTCACCTTTTTTCACTTGAATCGGCTTAATGTCTTTGCCGCTTTTACCGTTAATCGTATAAACATCATACATGCTCATGTCATCCACCATATTGCTAGCATTGGCGGTATTCTGGCTGCTATTGTTTTTGCTGCTGTTACTGTTGTTGTCCATACCAGTCATTCCATTCATGCTATTGCTATTGCTTCCCGTATTCATACCTTCCATGGAGGCGTTCGGGTTGCTAATCCATTCATCAAGCATGAGGGTGTAATCTTTATCATAGGTTTTTTTGGCAGGCTCAACAATGAAAGCACCATATAGGCCTTTATCAACTTGTTTCAAGCTGTCTTGATGGGAATGATACATATAGGTTCCAGGAACCGTTGGTGTAAATTCATAAGTAAAAGATTTCCCTGGCTGGACAGCATCTTGGGTGACCCCTGGAATTCCATCCATTGGGTTGGGTACCGTGATGCCGTGCCAGTGGATCGATGTTGGCTCAGGCAGTTCATTTTTTAAGGTGATTTTAATAGGTGTACCTTGTTTTACGCGAATTTCTGAACCAGGAACGGAACCGTTAAACGTCCAGGCGTCAACCTTCAATTTGTCTGTGATTGAAAGCGAAGCCTCTTTGGCAACAAGGGTAAATTCATTGCCGGTAAGCGTTTTTGTCTGTGTTGCTTGAATTGAAGAAGAATCGGTCGTTGCTGCTTTTTGAGTAGACCCCATGTCCATATTCCCCATACTGTTGCTGCTTTTTGCATTCGAACAAGCAGAAAGTAATAGGAGTAGGAAAATTCCTATAATTGTAAACTTTATTTTCACTATCGAAACCCCCTTAAAGCTTATTGATAATGATTATAAATTATATTTTTGCAGAAACTTAGGATTCGAAAATTTTTCATAAAAAAAGAACAGTTTACTAAAAAACTGCCCTTTTTAACGTCTCCATCCCATTATTGCTGATAAAATTCGTTTACTACCCATTTGTATCCGACTCCCCAGACGGTTATGAGGTGGTGGTCAATTGGGAATCCAGCATTGCGGAGCTTTTCTCGAATGTTTCGAATATGGGAATCGATCGTGCGGTCATCTGTCAGTGAATTGCTGCCCCAAATTAACGACAATAAATGCTCGCGAGAAAATACTTTTTGCGGATTTTTTAAAAATAGGCCAATCAAGGCAAACTCTTTTGGCGTGACCATGATCATTTGCCCGTTGTAGCTCAGTTCAACGGCATCTCCATCTAATTCCAAGCCTTTAAACTGGATTTTTGCTGTTGGCTGATCATTCGTCCTTCTTAACAATGCTTCGATTCGGGCAATCAGCTCGTCTTCATGAAAAGGCTTTGTCACATAATCGTCTGCACCGTATTTCAACCCTTTAATGACATCTGTTGTTTCATTCCTGGCTGTCAGCATAATGATCGGCACATCAGACAATTCTCTAATTTTTTGACAGGTTGCCCAACCGTCCATTTCCGGCATCATGACATCGAGGATGACCAAATCAATTTTATTTCCAGAAATTAATTGCAGTGCATCTTTACCTGATTTCGCTTTTAGACAGTGGTATTTTAACGGTGTTAAA
>JAKACS010000310.1 GCA_021821235.1 Bacillota bacterium | reverse complement strand
CAAAAAAAATAAACGGCATTGTAAACGCCGTTTTATTCTTTCATCATTTTGTAGAACATATATGAACTTAATACCATGGCTAAAGCAAATAGACCTACAACGGAATATAGACCGTAATCCATTTTTCCACCCCCATTTCTTAATTGCTTTTTTAACAGCAATGGGAAAACCGATTCTGTTTAATTTTTTCTTTAATATGCCAACTGTTTGTTGGCGTTATTACCTGATTGATTTCCAAGGCAACTTCTGCAAAAACAACAACTAAAATCAACAATTATTATACCACTCCATTAGACTAAAGACCAGACGTTATCGACATTAACACCTTCAAAACGTTTTTTTCCAACTTTAACTGCTTCTCTTTTCGACTATGAGCCGATTTTGCTACACTAGAGTTGAAACTTTAAAACACAAGAATAGTGGGGATGGGCATGAAAAAGATAGCTGTTTCATTTAGTGGAAAGGATTCCACACTCGCATTGCATGATCTTCTGCACTCGGATGAATATGAAGTATCCCTTTTGCTCGCAACGGTGACAGATGGGTATAATCGAACAAGCATCCATGGGGTAAGAGAAGAATTGCTGGAAGGCCAAGCGAAATCACTTAGACTTCCATTAGTAAAAGTACGAATTCCTAAGAATTGTTCAAATGAACTATACGAGGAAAAAATGAAGGGAGCGATTGGGAAAATCAAAGAAAAGGGAATCACCCATATCGCTTTTGGCGATCTTTTCCTTGAAGATGTGCGAAACTATCGCGAAAAAATGCTAAAATCAACAGAGCTAGAGCCTGTATTCCCGCTTTGGGGTTTAAATACAACCGATTTGCTCCATCGGTTTCTCTCCCTTGGCTATAAAACGATTATTACCTGTGTTGATTTAACAAAATTGTCGGAGGAATATTCAGGAAAAGAAATAAACCTTGACTTTTTGCAAAAGCTGCCGGAAGGAATTGACCCATGCGGCGAAAATGGCGAATACCATTCCTTTGTTTACGAAGGCCCGATTTTTACCGAACCCATTCGGTTCCAAATCGGTACAAAAAAGATTGCACCTGACTATTTTACTGGAGAGCCACGGTTTTGTTATACTGATTTAATTCCGACCGAAAGCAAAAAATAATCGCAAATAATGAGGAAAATGATGGGGAGGCAGTTGGTCGAAAATGCCACAGCACTGAGTTCTATGCTTTATGCCTTCTCACCATTCAAAATTTTTACGCCATTTGGGTCAACACTATTTCCTGAACCGAACCCTTTAATCGTAACCTCTTTTATAGTAACTTCATCGCCAACTTCGACAGCTATATTTTTAATGGTCTTACCAAATAAAATGGAAAAATCTTTTTCCAATCCCTTCATTTTCGTTTTTAATTTTAGTATATTGATTTTTATGTCATCATTCATACAGTCGATTACATCCGTACTGGTTTGAAGTTCGATCCTAAAATCATAAGGAGTTGTGATGAAAGTTCTTCGTTCATCATGATCAACCTTCCAGTTCATTTTTTGGGCATTTTCACATATTTCACCTTTTTCATCTTCTGACACCAAAAAGCCAATATGGTCAAACATAATCTTCTTCCCAAAGCCAAAAGTAATATTAACTGCCCCTTTCCGCACTTCTATTATACGGAAAACAATCTTTTTCTTACGAATATCATCCCATGTTAAGGGTGGGTTAAATGTTTGAAAATCCCCATTGTATTTACCTATCCGTTGATAAATTCGAAATCCGTTATCAACATAAAATTTTTCAGTTTCTTCAAGATAGGGAGTCCAGAAATGATAATGAAAAAGCATCCTAATCACCGCCTTATTGGGTTCATTTTTTTTACTTCATTAATCATTAATTAAAATAAATTGCCCTTATTGTCAAAGTTCATTTTGGGGCTCATGAGTAACTCCTCTGACCGTTGGTTCAAATAAATTCTAACTATTAAAATAATTTGATAGTTTAGATGGTTTTTTTCTCTTACCCAGCAATAAAATTATTAATTTATATATGAAATAACCCAATAATGTCCCTAACACATTACAAATAACATCGTCAATGTCTACTGTACGTATCCCTAACCCTAGTAGCAGTTCTACAAACTGTAAGAATTCAACACTTATAGAAACAATGAGTCCTATTATTATCGTATTTTTAAGCCTTTTGAACTTTCCCCATATTAAAGGCATAAAAATACCCAAAGGCATAAACATTAAAATATTGCCTCCAATATTTTTCATTAATAACTTAATCATAAATAGTGAGTCTCCACCATAAGCCGTTCCTATTTGATTAATTTCTCCTATTATCGAGATAAGAGGAATGAAGTTTAAAAACCTATAAGTGAATTTTTCGTGAGGAACTCCTATTTCTAAAGGGAATAAGGTCACTGAAATAACCATCAGTATGTATAAAACAAACAGAATCCTTATTAATTCCTTAAACCAAACCAATGACCTTTTAAGTTTCTGTTTTAATGCAAATATTATTACTGTCACAACTATGTAAAGTATAAAGCCAAAAACAATAACTATATCCCCATTAAATCTCAAACAAACCACCCATTCCCAAAATCATCATAATTAAGAAAAGTATAGCATTTTGCAAAATATATACAATCTATTCCTCTACTATTTTGTTTTAAAAGGTCAGTTTAGTTTAATGAAAATTATACCATTTATTGTAGTTGTTCATATCATAAAAAATTCTTAAAATCTATTAAAACGGTAAAATCACGTGGTTATAATGTCTTTGAATTACCTGGTTAAATCAATAAGAATCAAATATGCTAACAAGGGAAAACCCCAAGCAACAGTTAATCCATTGATTTTCATCTCTTTAGATTACTAAAGCTGAGGGGTTTTTTGTTTGTAAGTAAACGGAGACAAAAGGAAATGCAACGACTTTCAGTAACGTTAACAATTCCTGTTCCAGCCGATTCAGTACTCATCTCTAAAGTTGAAAACAAGCACAGTTCATCGGAGTCTCTTGGTTCAGGAAAGACCAAGAGAAACGTATGAACCGAAATAGTGAATGAATCAAAGAAAATATTCTTTATTCATTAAAATTCAAAAAATTTTAGATGTGCAGCAACATGGCGGCTTTGTTTTTTACCACAGGCATTCACATTTTTCGAAAAAATATTCCCTTTTAGAAAATAATTTTATTGTCAAAGATGCAACATATTGCTTGCCCACCTCTTCCCACCCTATCTGAATCCCCTTTAAAATATTTACATTTATTCAATTTTTATTGAAATTATTTATGTAAATGTAAAATCTATGCAAAATATTGAGTTTGTCAAAAAAAGGATAGTGAATCTCTAAGGTTTTCTGGTGCTTTTTGAAAAAGGAATTCTTAAAATTAAGCGGAGACAGAGAGGAAATTTTATATAATATGAAAGTACTTGCTACTAGGAGAATTTTACCAAAAACGCCTAAAAATTTTTAGCCAAAATACACTCTTACACTCCCTTCTTTTTGGGCTGTAGCTAAGCAGTTTTGGATAAAATTCTGGATTTGTTTTTGATCCCAAGCAAAAAAATTGTTTTCTGACAGGGGATTACGATTTTTATATATTTGATTGTAGGAATCCAAAGCTTTTTCAATTTGTTCTATTGAAAAAGTAGAACTTTTGCCCGATCCGCTAACTCCTGCATAATACTTAATTGCACCTAGTACACTATACAGTATCGTAGCATTATAATTACCCATGCTAAAACGTGCATAAGCAATTTCTTCTCCTGCTTTATTGTATCCTGAAATATCGTGACCCATTTTAATTCCTCCTTTAAAAATTAAATTTTTATCCTGCAAACGGTATATTTATCCTTCATCCGCTAATAATGATTTTACATCGTTTATCACTCCTTTCAGGTTCGTGTTTTGAGAGTTGGGCAGTAAAGAAGAGAAAAGGTGTAAAGGCAGAATAATGTGAAGAGCATTAAGAGGTTGTTTAAAAACGCTAGCAGTATTCATCGTTGTATTTTTCAAGGATTTCATGTGTACAGGTGTAAAATATGCGGGCAAGCTCAGAGGCAATAAGAGGTTGTCTTAATCATTTCATGAACTATCAATCATGTCAATATCCAACAATTCGACAAAATTCGTGATGTTCAGTCGTCGCCTTCGGTGTTTGTCAAGAAAGTTGTCGCATTTCCACCAGCCAATGTTGTTTCTATAGAAAAATCTTTACCTTCTATATGTATCTATTTACTGATTTTATAACTTCTTTTCCAGCAGTAACCTCTCTGATTCGGGGTTTGACGGATCTATTCTTCTTGCAATTGAGTCTGGATGGATCTGGATTAATGTCAACGTCAATTTTGTCGATGAGCAGGTTCCGTTTTCTTTTAGATACATTGCTTTGCTCTTCTAACATTTGATTAACACCACCTTATTTAAAATTAAATCAGTTACAAGTCAGCGATTACACCATTGGAACAAAAACGGAAATCCAATTGACGGCTTGACTGCGGGGAAAAATATTTTAGCGCACAGGAGAGCAAAAATTTCAATTCTTATCGTTTTCTTTCGTGTTTCCCAAAAACGAGAAAAGTCCACAAACGCTGATATTTCAACGTTTGTGGACTTTTAACTCTTTTAAAACGCAACGTACTTTTACGTCAGAATACCTGTGAACCGTTCTCAACATCATGCACACAAAAATTAAAAGTAGTTTCGTATGGTGATCAATACCCTTTCCAAATCATGTTCATGTAACTTGCCAATCTTAAATAGTAACTCTTTAAAATGCACAGTATTTAGTTTAGAACATCTAACAATGGAAGGTTTGTCTAATCCTGCTTCTTCCCAATATTCAATCACAACATCAAACTCATTTTTTACTTGTTGACTTGTAACTGTCGCAATTAAATGATCTAATTCTACCACAACATTATCATTGCTTACAATAACTACTGGTCAGTAAAAAGTTCTACAAAGTTAAGAAGCCAATGAATCGGTATTAAACTCAGGTATGTCCTGCTTAGAACGAATTATTTGAGTTACGGCCAACCGAGGGTTTTGTGCAAACATGCGAAAAATCGACGTGCGTAAATAGGCCATCACGGTGGCCTCTGAAACGACCGTCTTGGACG
>JAKACS010000309.1 GCA_021821235.1 Bacillota bacterium | reverse complement strand
AACTACGTCATCTTCAATATAAAACCAATCCCAGTAAGGTGATTGTTTTCCATTATGTATTACGTCTTGAAACTGAGGTGAACAATACCCGATATGATTAAAAACTCCATCCAAAATTAATTTCATATCATATCTGGTACACACCCTAACTAATTCCTTCAAATCCTCAATATCGCCAAATGATGGATCAACTTTAAAATAATCTATCGTATCATATTTGTGGTTTGATGGAGAATGAAATATTGGAGTTAAATAAATAATCTCAACGCCCAAATCTTTGATATGGCTAAATTTTTCGATAATTCCCCTTAAATCCCCACCAAAAAAATTCTCTCTATTTGGCGATTCGCCCCATTTTTCAACAAGTGCAGGATCATTTTCAACATTTCCATTAAAAAACCTATCTGGAAAAATTTGATACCCAATTGCCCCCTTTGCCCAACTTGGAACAGTAAAAATATCATTCACATTTGTACTTAGGTATTCAAAGTACTTTTTAGGTAGATTTGTAGATATACCATATGGAGAGTAATATAAAATACTATTATTATTTTTTATAATAAAGTAATAACGTATATATTTCGCAGATTCATCAAAGATTAAATTTGTACTGTAAAAACGACAGGTACCATTTAAACTAAAATGTTCAAGTTTGGATTCTCTTTTGTCCTCTTTAAACCGATTCCAATAAACAATGTAAATTGAACTCACAGTATCCTCTTCGCATTTTATTTTTACCTGCAAGGTATTTCGATTTAATGGGTATATATAATCTTTGGTATCATAATGAGTTACATTTACATTCTCCATGTTTCACCTCTGTTTATTGATGTTCTTGCTCAGTTGTTTCTCTTTCTTCAATGTTTGTAGAAATTAATAATTCTTGCTCCCTTTTCCCTGGATTTTCGATTAGTTCAAAAAGTAATTTTGCTGATTGTAGCCCCAGTTCATAAACATCAACGTTGATTGTAGAAATTGTAGGATACATAATTTCTGCAATTTGAGAATTATCAAAACTGATAAGACTAATATCTTCAGGTATGGATAGACCTGATTCTTGTATTGCTCTAATTGCTCCTATACTCATTAAGTTATCAGCACAAATCACTGAATCTGGTAAATCCTTTTCATTCAATAAATCCTTCATCATTCTGAAGCCATCATTCTTTGAATTCCCCCCCTTTATAACCAAGTTAGTTTCATAATTTAATTCATTGTTTTCTAATGCTAATTTATATCCTTCAAACCTTCTTCTATTAAACACTTTTGAATCATCATAGCCAATAAAAGCTATCTTTCTGCGATGATTATCTATAAAATAATTTGCTGCTTGTTCTCCTGCTTTTCGATTATTAATGTCAACCCAGTTAATAGTTTCCCTTAGATTCTCGGGCTCTCCGATCGATACAAAAGGAATGTTATTTTCCTTTAACTTTTTTATAGTCTTTGAATCAATAATGGATGATGGCAAAATGACACCTTCAGTTCTTTTGCCCTTAATCAACCAATCAAGAACATTTTCATTTTTTAGGACGGTGTTTAGATTAGAGACGATTAAACAATACTCTTTTTGATAAACGACTTTCTCTATCCCATGCATTACCTCATAGAAAAAAGAATTATAAAAGGATTTTTCATTTTCAATATCAACAATGAGAGTAATCGTATAAGAATTATTATTAGACAAAGACTGTGCCATCCTATTGGGCGAGTAGTTTAATTCTTTAATCGCCTTGAGAACTTTTTCTCTAGTTGCAGAAGATATAAAGGGGTTATCATTTATCGTTCTTGAAACAGTAGATACAGATACTCCAGCTGCTTTCGCAACATCTTTAATACTAGCCATGGGACCTCCTAATAAATACAAAGCATAAATAATTGATTGAATACGGTTTCATAAATTGATATTACTATCCCGTCTATATATAGTATTCATAACAATATATTCTATGCAACCGGTTTCAATTTAATTAAATTTTACTGCTGAAAAGAATTAAAGTCAATATAATCTTGAAAACTTTAATAATTATTCATCCTTTAGAATATCTTTTATTCAATTTGGAGAAGATCAAAAGTGAGGAACGATAAATAAACCTTTTCTTAATGTCTTTATGTTTATTTTAGTTTTCAAAACTTTGTAATCTTGATTTCCAAATGATGCATCTGCAGTAAAAAGCATCACATTAATGTGATGCTTTTTAGCTCCACTGAGGAGTGATATATTGTAAACCAATCCCTATCCATCTACGCAAGAGAAATCTATCCTACCCAACTTGGATTAAAAGAAGTCTCAATTCAAAAACAAAAGCGACAGCAGAATTTAGAGTAGAGTGCCAATAAAAATAATAAAAACCAGATCAGATAAATCTTAGATTTAAAATACCCATGCTGCCTGAAGCCCGGGACAAAATACACCAGCAAAACTCAGACAACCCGCCCATCAGCAAATATTTCGACCCCCAATGGGACGCAGGAAGAAAACCGTCCCTCTGTTTCTCCTATAGTTATCCATGCAAAAATGCTTTTATAATTTCCTAAACCAGAACATAGCCTACCAAATGCACGGCAGGCTTATTTTTAATAGAAAACTCCGGACAATTTATCTTTGTTTTTCTCATCCATTCATTTAAAATGAATGCAAATACTTCCTGAGGAGTACGGTTATGTTCGAATTACTCATTACGATGCTGGAACGGCTTGGCATCATTGTGACGATTGCTTTCATTTTAACGAGATTCCGCTTTTTTCGAGGACTGATTTACCATGATTCCCTGAACAGGCGACAGCAGTATTTTGCAATTGTATTCTTTGGTTTTTTCGGGATTATTGGCACATATTCCGGCATGAGCTTTTCAACGGATAATCTGCAGTTCAATCCGTGGGCTGCAGACCTGGCATCGGATGAGGCAATCGCCAATTCCCGTGTTATCGGGATCGTAATTGCCGGTATGCTTGGCGGCTACAAGGTCGGAATTGGCGCTGGTCTGATCGCTGGTTTGCATCGTTTGACGCTTGGAGGCTTCACCGCTCTTGCTTGCGGACTCGCGGCAATCGTTGCCGGAATCATCGCCGGGCGTTTTCAAAAGAAAAAAAACAATCTCAATTTGAGGACAGCCTTTCTGGTTGGGGCGATTGCCGAGACAGTACAAATGATGATTATCCTTTTGATTTCCAAGCCTTATGACCAAGCGCAGACACTCGTCGAAATTATCGGTGTTCCAATGATTATCTCAAATGGACTTGGGTCTGCTTTATTTTTAATGGTTATAAAGAATGTTGTTTCCGAAGAGGAAAAGACTGGGGCGATGCTTGCGCAAAAAACACTGCGGATTGCCGACCAGACGCTTGCTTACTTGCGCAAGGGCATCAATCCGGAATCAGCGCGGTCAGTCTGCGAGATTCTGCATAATGAAGTTCAGACTAGTGCGGTTGCAATCACAAACCAGTCAGAAATCCTGGCACATGTCGGCCTTGGTGATGACCATCATTGCTCCACAAGTCCCATCCAGACGCAGATTACGCGAGATGTACTGAAAAGCGGAAAACTGGTCATTGCCAATGATGAAACAATTCATTGTAGGGAACAAAACTGCCCCCTGGGAGCTGCGGTTGTCGCTCCATTGAAACTGCGCGAAGAAACGATTGGCACACTGAAGTTTTATTTTAATTCGGAAAAAGAAATAACGAATGTCGTCATCGAGCTGATATCAGGGCTCAGCAACCTCCTTAGCAACCAGCTTGAAATCGCTGAAGCGGAAAAAGCCTATCAGCTCGCCAAGGAAGCGGAGGTAAAAGCACTTCAGGCACAAATCAGCCCTCATTTCCTTTTCAACACAATGAATGTCATCACCTCACTGATAAGAATTGATCCTGCAAAGGCAAGAACGCTGCTTGTCTCTCTTTCACATTTTCTGCGGCAAAATTTGACTGCGACGACGGTATCGATGACAACACTTGAGCAGGAATTAGCACATGTGAAAGCTTATTTATCCATTGAAGAAGCCCGGTTTGTTGAAAAACTAAAGGTTACCTATGATATCGAGGATGTCGCCTTACCTGTAAATCTCCCGCCGCTGACGCTGCAGCCTATTGTTGAAAACGCCGTTAAACACGGGATAAAGAATATGGATCATGACTGCCAAATTCATATAGCCATTCACAAAGGCAATAGAAGTACGATTGTAACAGTAAGTGATAATGGACAGGGAATGAGCAAGGAACGGATTAATCTGCTTGGCAAGCAAATAATAGATTCAGAAACTGGCAGCGGAATCGCGCTATTTAATGTGAATAGAAGACTGACGATGAACTTCGGGGAAGACGCCTCACTGAGGATTGAAAGTAAACAAGGGGAAGGCACGAGGATTTCTTTTGCGATTCCCCAAGCGGAGGAATGATAAATGGAAAAGATGATACATACTCTAATCGTTGATGATGAATTATACAGCAGGGATGAATTGAAGCATTTATTGCAGTCTTTCCCTTCGATTCAGGTTGTCGGGGAAGCTGAATCAGGTGAAGCTGCAGTCATGAAGGCTCTTCAGCTCCATCCTGATGTCGTCTTCCTTGATGTCGAAATGCCGAAAATGAATGGAATGGAAGCAGCAAAAGCGCTGATGGAATTGAAAAAAGCACCCCTGATCGTGTTCGCAACCGCCTATCCGCAATTTGCTGCAGAAGCTTTTAGATATGAGGCAGTTGATTACTTGCTCAAGCCCTATGATGAGAACCAACTGATGGAGACGGTCCTCAGAATGGAGAAGCATTTCTTGATGCCAGCGGAACAAGAGTCAGGAAAACAAACTGGCAAGCTTGCTGTTGAAGGAGATGGAGAGATTTTTTACCTTGACCCTAAGGATATTCTGTATATATCGAAAGAAGAAAAACATTCAAAAATCGTCACTAATACACGTGTTTACGAAACAAAAATTCCTTTAAAGGAGCTTGAAACCAGACTGACGGCATACTCTTTTTTCCGCATTCATAAAAGTTATATCGTGAACCTCGATTATGTTATCCGCCTTACTCCTTGGTTCAATGGAGCGTATCAACTGGAACTCGAAGGCCAGGATGAACTTTTGTCTGTCAGTCGGAACTATAGATCGG
>JAKACS010000308.1 GCA_021821235.1 Bacillota bacterium | reverse complement strand
GAAATTTCAATAGCGATGGCGGTTTGTCCACTATTAAATATCGTTTGCAGCTTTTCAATTAGGGCTTCTGCCGTAACCGCCTCCATTTTCTGCGCAATTCTCCACTTGTTTGATCGATAGCCAAAACGATCCACACCGCGCCGAAAATCTCCACAACCGGGAAAATCTGGAGCAGTTTGCCCGTCTTCTCGGCAATAAAGCGGTTTCAAAAAAATGCCTTCGTAAGTTGTTTTTTGCAAAGATTCAATTGGCTTACCTTTTAACGACTCTACCGCTTTTTCCTTCCAATTTTCATATGAAACTGCCGGAAAAGTTTGCTTCTTCATTTCTTCCAACCCCATTGAACTCCCCCCTTGTTCTAACTATTCTAAAATTCAAACATCTTCATCCAATTATATTTTAGGACACATTTTTGTATCGGGCAATGGAAACAAAAAATTATATCAATGGTTTCTACGATTGACAGTGAGAAAATTATATTGTTTCATCAAAGATTTAGATTAATTTAAAAGATGGATACCGCATTAATAATTTTCACAATATTGCCATTTATTTATATTTACAAGTACTCCTGCTTAACTTAAGTTATAGTTGTAGGATAAATACAAAGGATGGTGTTTCTAGTGAAAAAGTTATTTTTACTAATATCAACCCTATTTTTCGGCTTACTTATCTCATTAACAACAGGGGAAGCTACCTTCGCAAAGGGAAAAACTTTGGACACAGTTGTGTTAAAAGAAAAGCAAGGAAACTTAAAGATTACTAGTATTTATTATCCCCGACCAATTGAATATGATTTACTTGATGAAGCAGTCATAGCTCCAATGTATATCCCTTACACCGGAGACGAATATGAAGTAACAACAAAAACATTATATAAAAGTAAAAATTGGGGAACAGTAATTACAAATAATAGCTCGTTGAGTGATAGCGTAACTCGAACAGTTTCAAGAACAAAATTTGCAAATGGAAGTATTGGAACATCAGCAGAAACAGCTATTAACTGGAAGTTAATACAGGGGAAGATTGGAATTAGTGCGGAAGCATCATTTGGAACATCTACTACTGTTTCTGTTACTTACACATGGAACATTCCAGCAAGAACTACTACAACAATATCAACTGGTTCCTTAGCTGTTAAAACATCAGGAAATATTGTACACTACAGTAACGGTTTAGCGACTAGTAGAAAATCTGTATATGCAAATTACTCATATAATGAATACTCCGATAAAACATCTACACCTCTATAGGTGAATCTTATGAAAAAACTTTTTCTGTTTTTTATGTTGATTACTATCATCACGGTTTCAGGATGTTCAGAAGCGAACTCAAATAAAAATGAACAAAAAAATAAGCCCAAATCTCCCAGTGTAACTTCAACTAACGAAGTTAAAAAAGAACCCTACAATTCTATTACAGAATATCAAGAGATTATTAATGGTAAAAATTTAAAAACAGGAGTTTTAAGTATTAAGTTAAAAAATCAAACCATTATCCTTAATATGGATTTTTTGCTTTCAACAGAATTAAAAGAAATCATGATGAAAACCAAGAATAAGTTTTATTTTACCTTTGCTGACATAGAAGGTCAGGAAAAACTAAAAAATATATTTGCTAACAATCCACAGTCTATTGAAGGAAATTTAGAAAAACTTAACATAGTAGGAGATAAATATCACTTAACGCAAATAATCAAAATTAAACAAAATGCAACCCCTGACGAAATAAAGGTAGCCTTATCTCCGGAAAATTACGAGCTAGCTATTTTGAATGAGAAGCTTGAATTGGTTGCTGTCATTATCGGGCTAGAAGTTAATATGATCCAATAGCAAAGAGCAAAACCATCTTTGCTATTTTTTTGACCTTCAACTATTATTTGTTCATTGTTAGTTTACTGTCTACTTCCAAGAAATCAACCCCGGTTCTTAAGTTCAACAATTCCCAAAAGGTTCACTCCCTTATTTTTTGTGATTGAGTTTCATCTATTTTTGTACCGTTAAAAATAAAATCCGGCTGCTGGGAGTATATTTTTATTGAGTTTCAAATGGGCAGCATACACCCTTTTTGGTGATCATTTTAACTGACTACCATTGTAATAATTTTCCACCGCAAGGTAATCATTCAAAAAGGGTGATGTCCCTCTTCTAAAAACAATAAAAAACATTACGTTAAAGTAATCAGAATGAGCAAAACCTCGTGACCAAAAATCTTTTATAATGCTAATTTTAAAATTTGCAATACATCTTTTTCATACAATTTAACGAAGTTACCCAATGGGCCGCGTCCTGTTCCTTTTGTCGCCATTTGTTCCAGGTGCTCTTCTCCAATATTGGCTTCAGCTAATCTTACTGGCATTCCAATCGAATGGAAGAATGCTTCTGTTTTCTCGATCCCTTTTAAGGCTGTTTTTTCTAGATTGTTCAAATCGGTTTCAACATCCCACACTCGACTTGCAAATTGCGCAAACCGATTGACATCATGTTTGTAAACATACTTCATCCAGGCAGGGAAAACGATTGCCAATCCTGCGCCATGGGCAATGTCGTAAATCCCACTGATCTCATGTTCAATATCATGGCTGCCCCAATCCCCGATCCTGCCGGTTCCTAACAAATCATTATGGGCGATTGTTCCAGACCACATAATCTCCGCACGTGCATCATAATTTTCCGGGTTTTCCAGAACTGTTTGAGCATTGTTAATAATCGTTCTTAACGCCGCTTCACATAATCGATCTGTTAATTCAACATGCTTCTCATTTGTGAAATATCTTTCCAAAATATGTGCCGTCATATCGGTAATCCCGCAGGCGGTTTGGTATGCAGGCAGGGTATATGTAAGAACAGGATTTAAGATGGCAAATTTAGGCCGCATGGTTGGGTGGCCTGCCGATCTTTTATACCATCCATCTTCGTTCGTAATGACCGTTCCTTCGCTTGTTTCACTGCCTGCGGCCGGAATGGTTAACACAACCCCGATTGGCAAACAATCGGTTACTTCCGCTTTTCCGTCAAAGAAATCCCATACATCCCCGTCATATTTGGTGCCGGCAGCAATTGCCTTCGCAGAATCAATCACACTTCCGCCGCCAACAGCAAGGATAAGATCAATTGATTTTTGCTTACAAAGGGCAACTCCTTCCCGAACAAGGCTTACTCGAGGGTTTGGTTGTACTCCGGCCAATTCGAAAATTTCAATCCCTTGCTCAAGTAACGACTGAACCACCCGATCATATAACCCAGTCTTTTTAATACTGCCTCCCCCGTAGTGCAGAAGAAGTTTTTTGCCAAAAGCGACCGATTCTTGCCCTACTAACTGCTCTTTGTCTTTGCCGAAAATTAACTTTGTACTATTTTGAAACACAAAGTCTTGCATAACATATCCCTCCCAATAAACAATCTACTACTATACTAACTTATGAAAATTACTCATGCAACCGCTTGCGCCATAATAAAAGAATTCACATATCCATTGACGGCCGAGCGTGAGCTTTCAGATTTTCGGGCCTTAAGCCGCTCGCTTAGTGACCTTTGAGCAGACAAAAGACCAGCTTGTATGCTGGTCTTAAAATGCTTAAAACACTTTTTCTCTTTTTTCTTCTTCGTATACACGTTCAACTACAAATTGTTTTAAGAGAGTTTGATAAGGAACATTTTTTATTGCGGCTAAATTTTGTAGACGGGCGAGCAAATCATTCTCGATTCTTAAATTAATCTGCTTAGTGCATAAAGTTTTTCTTGGTGGCGGAAGGTCATCTTCCTCATCTTCTGGAATAAAACTATTTTCCAACATTTCTTCGCTCATAGCATGAGTATCCCAGAATTCAACCATTTCCTCTTCCGTCATACCACTGGGAATTTCGATTGGGTCATTAATAATGATTCTACCTCTTTCATCATATAGAGGTTCTTTAGGAATTTTATTATTGATTTCCTCCATCTTTATTACCTCCTTCTTCGATTGTAAACTTTCTTTTCAGACTCACTTGAATCCCAACCAGTAAAAGGTCTAAATTTATTTTTCTTTTTTTCATATATAATGGTTAAAATGCGACCATCTTCTGTCATTCCTATTAGTTTCCTACTGCCATCATATGCATTATGTTTGCAACGGTCAGGGTCATAGAAAACTTGTTCAGCTTCTTCTGGTGTAATATTGTGTCTTTGAATATGCCTTATGTTGTGCCTATCCCATTCGAACTCCACCCTTTTTCCTCCTTATTATACCGTATATACTCTGATATATACATTATAGATCATATTTAATTAAAAGGGGATATTCATAAAAGCATATAAGACTTTACCTGTCTGTACTCTTTGCTATAATCAAGACATTGGAGCAAATATTCGGGGTATGAGCAAAGCGTTTAGTGACTTGTTAAAGCATATTGACAAATTACTACATACCCAGAAAGAACGAGTGATAACTAAGAAGAAAGATTTACGTTCGGAAGTAACAATAAATGAAAGAAAAGAAGGAAAATGAAATGACGGTTACAATTAAAGGATTAAATCATCCAGATGAATGGAAAGAAGCCTTTCCGGTAATGAAGCAATTGCGGACTCATTTAAGCGAAGACGAATTTTTAACACTGGTGAGTAAAGCTTTTGATAAGGAAGGATACAAATTAGCTGCATTAATTGCGAATGACAAAGTCGTTGCCGTTGTTGGATTTATGCCGATGATTACACTTTACAACGGTGAATTTATTTGGGTTTGTGATTTAGTAACAGATGAAAACCATCGTTCTCACGGATATGGCAAAGCACTTCTAACCTATGTTGAGAATTGGGCAAAAGAAAATGGATACAGCATTGTCTCGCTTTCATCCGGACTAAAACGGCAGGATGCCCACCGCTTTTACGAAGAAAAAATGGCGTATGATAAAGTAAGCTATGTATTTTTAAAAAGGATGTAGGTTTCAAAAAGAACTCGACATGTTTTCAATCGTACTGTAAATGAAAACTTGCCGACTGGCAAGTCCTTTGGACGAAGACAGAGGCGTAGTTGAATTTATCACGCTCGTTGACGCCACATCCTGTGGCACTCGCCTGACTAGGACGTCCTGTCCGTCGTGCGTTCAGAATTTATGGATATAAATTCTGATT